>DATJEA010000550.1:0-5242 GCA_035497095.1 Acetobacteraceae bacterium
CATCAGATTTCATCCACCAGCCCATCCCCGCCAACACCCTTGGCGCGATACCCCCGACTCAACCACCGCCCATTGGCTTGTAAACCGCCCCCTGCGAGCCAAATCAGTGAAGTCCGCGCAGCCCCGCCGGACGCGATGAAACCGCTGCCGCCGCCGGCCGCGTGCATCCGCCGAGGTTCGCACGCCACCGCACCGGCATGCCGAGCCTCCGCATAACGGAGACCCGCCATGGACGTCCTTGAGCGCGACTATTCCCCGATCCTGCTGGCCGATCACGCGCCGCCCTGCCTGTCGCTCTACCAGCGCACCCATCGCCACCATCCCGACAACCAGCAGGACCCGATCCGCTTCCGCAACTCCATCAAGCTGCTGGAAGCCTCGCTGCGGCAGAAATACGCCACCAGCGACGTCGAGCCGCTGCTGGCGCCGTTCCATGCCCTGGCTGCCGATCGCGCCTTCTGGAACCACACGCTCGACGGCCTGGCGGTGCTCGCCGCCCCCGGCCTGTTCAAGGTCTACCGGCTGCAACGCCCGGTCCGCGAGCTCGCCATCGTCGCCGACAGCTTCCACACCAAGCCGCTGCTGCGCATCCTGCAATCGGCCGATCGTTACCACATCCTCGGCCTCAACCGGCACCAGATGCGCCTGTTCGAAGCCAACCGCGACACGGTCGACGAGATCGAGCCGCAGCCCGGCGTGCCGCGCACGGTCGCCGACGTGGTCGGCGAGCCGGAAGGCGGGCCCGAGCGCAAGAACCGCGTCTACGGTTCCACCGCCACCGGCGCGGCGCCCACCGGAACCACCAGCCACGGCACCGATGTCCGCAAGGCGACGCTCGACAACGACACCGAGCACTTCTTCCGCGCCGTCGACCGCGAGGTGCTGGAACGCTACTCGCAGCCTTCCGGCATGCCGCTGCTGCTCGCCGCCCTGCCGGAGCACCATCATCTGTTCCGTTCGGTAAGCCGCAACCCGCTCCTCGTCGCCGAGGCGATCGACACCCACCCGGACGACCTGTCGCTCGACGCCCTGCGCGAGCGTGCCTGGAGCCTGATGCTGCCGCGCTATCTGCAACGGCTGAGCGGGCTGACCGATCGTTTCCACGCCGCCAAACCGGACGGCCTCAGCGGCAGCGATTTGGCCGCGGTCGCCAAGGCCGCCGCGGAAGGCCGCATCGCGGTGCTGCTGATCGAAGCCGACCGCCAGATTCCCGGCGCCTTCGATGCCGCGACCGGCGCCATCACGCGCGGCGATCTCGCCCATCCGGAGCTCGATGACCTGCTCGACGATCTCGGCGAACGGGTGCTGAAGACCGGCGGCGAAGTGGTCATCGTCCCGGCCGAGCGCATGCCGACCAAGACCGGGCTCGCCGCCATCTACCGGTACTGATGCCCGCGCGCGCCGGCGGCCGGCACCCGCCGGCGCGGCAACCATTCGGCAACCTTCGCGCGCGATACTCGCCGTCCCAGATGACAACGAGGCTCGCATGGTGCGCGACACGCCCGGACTCGCCTTCGCCCTGCGGTCGCTGCCGCACGGCTCCGCCGCAACGACGATCCGCGCGCTGCTGGCCGGCCTCCGGCAGCGCCTGCGCCCCGCCCCGCCGCACAGCGCCGCCTTCGAGCAGTTGCCGCAAGGCGTGCTGACGCTGGCGGCCGATTTGCGGGTGCTGGTCTGCACCGGCCGGTTCCGCGCCCTGCTCGGCCTGCCCGCCGGCGCCGGCCGCCGTGGCGAGGCGGCGGCAACGCTGCTCGGCCGCGCCGCCCCGCCGATCCGCCACCCGGCCCACCCGACCGCATCCACCGTGGCACCCTGGACCCAGCGCCATGTCGGGCCAGCCGGCCGCGCCCTCACGCTGTGCTGGGCGCCGCTGCCCGGCGGCGGCTGGCTGTGCACTGCCGAACCCGCCCTCACCGGCCAGCGCCGCCGCACCGCCCGCTCGGCGCATGACGGTTCGCTGACCGGCCTGCCCAACCGCCCGGCCTTCGAGGAGCGGCTGCGCGCGGGCCTGGCCGGAGCCGCCGGCAGCGGCGCCACGCTCTGGGTGCACTGGCTGGGCCTCGACCGCTTCAAGCAGATCAACGAAACCCTCGGCCACGCCGTCGGCGACGACGTGCTGCACGAAGTTGCCCACCGCCTGCGCGCCGCGCTGCGCGAGGAAGACAGCCTGGCGCATTTCGGCGGCGACGAATTCGCCGTGCTGCAAGCTGGCCCCGCTCCGCCCGAGGCCGCCGCCACGCTGGCCCGCCGGCTGATCGAGGTGCTGGGCCACCCCTACAGCGCGGCCGGCGGCGCCACCCTCAGCGCCTCGATCGGCCTCGCCGCCAGCGAACCCGGCGATGCCGAACCCGACAGCGTGCTGCGCCGCGCCCGCCTCGCGCTCGATGCCGCCACGGCCGCCGGCCGCGCCACCTGGCGCGGCTTCGACCACGCGATGGACGCCGCGGCGCAAGACCGCCTGATGCTGGAACAGGGCCTGCACGAGGCGCTGAACGCCGGGCAGTTCGAGCTTTACTATCAGCCGCTGGTCAGCCTGCGGCACCGCCGGGTGGTGGCGCTGGAGGCGCTGATCCGCTGGCGCCACCCGGTGCGCGGCCTGGTGGCGCCGGACCGCTTCATCCCGCTGGCCGAGCAACTCGGGCTGATCGGGCCGATCGGCGAATGGGTGCTGCGCACCGCCTGCGCTACCGCGGTGTTGTGGCCGGCCTCGGTGCTGGTCGCGGTCAACCTCTCCCCGGCCCAGTTCGCCCAGCCCGGCCTGCTGGCGATGATCGAGGCGGCGCTGGCCGATAGCGGCTTGCCGGCCGAGCGGCTGGAACTGGAAATCACCGAAAACGTGCTGCTGGCCGAAAGCCCCGCCACGCTGGCGCTGCTGCACGCGCTGCGGGCGCGCGGCGTGCGCATCGCGATGGATGATTTCGGCACCGGCTATTCCTCGCTGAGCTATCTGCGCAGCTTCCCGTTCGACAAGCTGAAGATCGACCGCAGCTTCATCAGCGGGTTGGGCGAATCCGAGGAAAGCGGCGCCATCGTGCGCGCCATCGCAGCCCTCGGCCAAAGCCTCGGCATCACCACCACCGCCGAAGGGGTGGAGACCCAGGCGCAACTGGAATGCGTGCTGGCCGAAGGCTGCACCGAAGTGCAGGGCTTCTTCTTCAGCCCGCCCTGCCCGGCCAGCGACATCCCGCGCCTGCTGGCCGAAGCCGCCGCAAGCCGCGCCGCCTGACTCGCAACCTGACCGCTCCGCGCCCTATATAGAGGCTGCTACGAACATTATTGCGGAAAGCATCCGCAGGGGAGAGGCCAGAATGGACGACATCGTCATCGTTGCCATGGCACGCACGCCGGTCGGCAGTTTCAACGGCGCCTTCGGCTCGGTACCGGCGCATGTGCTCGGCACCGCGGCCATCCAGGCGGCGATCGCGCGCGCCGGCATCGAGGCGGCGGAGGTCGACGAGGTGATCCTCGGCCAGGTGCTGACCGCCAACCAGGGGCAGAACCCGGCCCGCCAGGCGGCCCGCGCGGCTGGCCTGCCGGACGGCAAAACCGCGTTTGGAATCAATCAGGTATGTGGCAGCGGGCTGCGCGCGGTGGCGCTGGCGGCGCAGCAGATCCGCACCGGCGAGAGCGCCATCGTGATCGCCGGCGGGCAGGAGAGCATGAGCATGTCCCAGCACGGCGCCTATCTGCGCGCCGGGGCCAAGATGGGCGACCTGCAACTGGTTGATACCATGATCAAAGACGGGCTGTGGGACGCGTTCTTCGGCTACCACATGGGCACCACCGCCGAGAACGTCGCGCGCGCCTACCAGATCAGCCGCGACGAGCAGGATGCCTTCGCGCTGGCCAGCCAGCAGAAGGCCAGTGCGGCGCAAAAAGCCGGCAAATTCAAGGACGAAATCACCCCGGTCACCGTCAAGGCGCGCAAGGGCGATGTGGTGGTGGAGAACGATGAATATATCCGCCACGACGCCAGCGCCGAAACGATGGCCCGGCTACGGCCCGCGTTCAGCAAGGACGGCACGGTAACCGCCGGAAATGCCAGCGGAATCAACGACGGCGCCGGCGCCCTGGTGGTGATGTCGGCCGCCGAGGCAAGCAAGCGCGGCCTCAAGCCGCTGGCCCGCATCGCCAGCTTCGCCACCGCCGGCGTCGACCCGCAGGTGATGGGCACCGGCCCGATCCCGTCCAGCCGCAAGGCATTGCAGCGGGCCGGCTGGAAGGTCGACGACCTCGACCTGATCGAGGCCAACGAGGCCTTCGCGGCGCAGGCCTGCGCGGTGAACAAGGACATGGGCTGGGATACCGGCAAGGTCAACGTGAACGGCGGCGCGATCGCCATCGGCCACCCGATCGGCGCTTCGGGAGCGCGGGTGCTCATCACTTTGCTGTCGGAAATGGGCAAAAGAGATGCAAAAAAGGGCCTGGCGACGCTGTGCATCGGCGGCGGAATGGGCGTTGCGATGTGTCTCGAGCGGTAATCTGATACCGCCGATTCGGCCGATAGGTATGAGATATACCTATCGGCCCGACCGGCGAAGCGAGGCCTTCTTTTTGTGAACAAAAAGAAGCAAAAAAACTTTTCATTCGTTCTGGTGACTCCGCGTTCTCCCGCGCTCCGCCGTTGCGAGGCGAATGAGAGTTTTTTGGTTCTTTTTTGCAAAAAAGAACACGCCTTGCCCTGATCGGCCTGTTGGCCCATCTATCCGCGCTCAATCGGCGGCAGGCTGCGAGCATATGCGTTACATTTCGACCCGCGGGCGGGCGCCCGCACTGGATTTCGCCGGCGTGCTGCTGGCCGGGCTGGCGGAGGATGGCGGGCTGTATGTGCCCGAGACCTGGCCGGCGTTCTCGGCGGATGAGTTTCGCGCGCTGCGCGGCCTGCCCTATGCGGAGTTGGCGGCGCGGGTGATGCGGCCGTTTGTCGGCGAGGCGGTGCCGTTCGAGACGCTGCGGGCGATCTGCCGGGAGGCGTATGCCGGGTTCGGGCATCCGGCGGTGGCGCCGCTGGTGCAGTTGGATACCGATTTGTGGACGCAGGAGCTGTTCCACGGCCCGACGCTCGCCTTCAAGGATATGGCGATGCAGGTGCTGGGGCGGCTGTTCGAGCATGTGCTGACCGCGCAGGGGCGGCGGGTGACGATTATCGGCGCGACCTCCGGCGATACCGGTTCGGCGGCGATCGAGGCGTTTGCCGGGCGGGGGCGGGTGGATATCGTGATCCTGCATCCGGACGGGCGCA
>DATJEA010000551.1:0-5071 GCA_035497095.1 Acetobacteraceae bacterium
GCTCGCCGGGTTGCGACCGGAGCGTGATGTGGCGATCCGGTTCACCGGCCTGCGCCCCGGTGAGAAGCTGTTCGAGGAATTGTTCCACGGCGCCGAGCCGCCGGTGGCCACCGCCTGGCCCGGCCTGCTGATGGCCGCCCCGCGCACCGCCGATCCGGCGATCGTGGCGCGCGCCATCGACGAACTGGCCGCCGCCTGCCATACCGGCAACGCCAGCCTGGCGCTCGCCGTGCTGGCGCGCATGGTGCCGGAATTCAGCCATAACGGCGACGCGGCCGCTGCCAGCGCCTGAGCCGCCGCACCGCCAGTCCAGCCCGCGAGGAAGACAGATGCCCAACGACGCCACACCGAACCGGAGCCGGGCCCCGATACCGTTCCTCGACCTCAAGGCGCAACAGGCCCGCATCGCCGCCGATCTGCGCCGCCGGCTGGATGCGGTGCTGGCGCATTGCCAGTTCGTACTGGGGCCGGAGGTCGCCGAGTTGGAGCGTGAGCTGGCGCGGTTTTGCGGCGCGGCGCATTGCGTCTCGGTCAGTTCCGGCACCGATGCGTTGCAGATCGCCATGATGGCCGAGGGCATCGGGCCCGGCGACGCGGTGTTCCTGCCGGCCTTCACCTACACAGCCACCGCCGAGGTGCCGCTGGTGCTGGGCGCCACGCCGGTGTTCGTCGATGTCGACCCGCGCAGCTTTCAGCTCGACCCGGCGCATCTGGAGGCGCGCATCGCCGCGGTGCGGGCCGCCGGCCGGCTGCGGCCGCGCATGCTGATCGGCGTCGACCTGTTCGGCCAGCCCGCCGATTGGCCGGCGCTGTGCGCGACCGCCGCGCGCGAGGGGATGGTGACGCTCGACGACTGCGCCCAGAGCTTCGGCGCCAGCCTGCACGGCGCCAGGCTTGGCGTGCAGGCCGATATCACCGCGACCAGCTTCTTCCCCTCCAAGCCGCTCGGCGCCTATGGCGATGGCGGCGCGCTGTTCACCGAGAGCGCCGAGCGTGCCGCACTGTTCCGCAGCCTGCGCACCCATGGCGAAGGCACCACCCGCTACGAGGTGCTGCGCACCGGCATGAACGGCCGGCTGGACACCATGCAGGCGGCGGTGCTGCTCAGCAAGCTGACGGTGTTCGAGGAGGAACTGGTGGCGCGCGAGCGGATCGCGCGGGTCTATGACCGCCGCCTCGGCAACGCGGTGACGGTGCCGGCGCGGGTGGCGGACAGCGTCAGCGCCTGGGCGATCTATGCGATTTTGCTGCCGGATGCCGCCGCGCGGACGCGCATGCAGGACGGGCTGAAGGCGGCCGGGGTGCCGAGCGCGATCTATTATCCGAAATCGCTGCATCAGCAGCCGGCCTATGCGCATGCCCATGACGGCACGGCGCTGCCGGTCAGCGAGGATCTCGCCACCCGCATCATGGCGCTGCCGATCCACCCGGACCTGACCGATCAGGACGTCGATCGCATCTGCGCGGCGGTGCTCGCCAACCTGTAGTAACGGCGGCCTTTAGGGTGGCGCTGCGCGTGTTGCCGAAGGGTGGCCAGGGCGGCGCGTGAGCCGCGCGTGTGTTCCATATGGCAGAACGGTCGGCCTGACACATTTCCAGCCGGCACCCTGGAATGGCCGCCGACCCGGCCTGGACACCGGATTTCGCCACCTGAACCTTGCTGGCCTTGCATCGCGGAATACGGTGGTGCTTAGATGAACCGGCGGTTCAAGAAATCAACGTTCTTCAATATGGAACACACGCAGAGATCCGGGTGATCGAGGCACGAATCCAGTCAGTGGCGCGGGCGGCGGCGTTGCTCGATGCGATGGCGTCGGGGGAGTGGGTGGCGCTGCGCGAGCTGGCGCGGCGGATCGGGGTGGCCAAGACCACCGCGTTCAATCTGGTTGGCGCGCTGGTCGATGTCGGGCTGGCCGAGCATGATCCGGCCAGGGGGCTTTACCGGCTCGGGCTGCTGCATCTGGTCTACGGCCGCGCGGTGGAACGGCGAATGGACATGGTGGAACTGATCCGACCGTTCCTGATCCGGCTCTGCGCCGAAACCCGCGAGACGGTCAATCTGGCGCTGCCCGGCACCACCGATGCGATCATCGTCGAAAGCCTGGAGGGCAACCAGGCGCTGCGGGTTTCCGCCTATGCCGGCACCCGCGCCGACTACCACGCCACCGCCTGCGGCCGGGCGCTGATCGCCTGGCGCAGTGCGGCGTTTCGCCAGGCGATTTTCGATCTCGGGCCGCTGCGGCCGAAAACCGTGCGCACCACCACCGATCTGGCGACGCTGAATGCGCTGCTGGAGCGCACCCGGCGCCAGGGCTGGGCCAGCGAGTTCGAGGAGAACGAGATCGGAAGCGCCTGTGTCGCGGCGCCGATCTTCGATGCCGCGGGGCAGCCGATCGCCTCGGTCAGCGTCGCCGGCCCGGCTTCACGATTCCAGCCGCAGGCGATGCGCGGCCTCGGGGCGCTGCTGGTGCAGCGGATGGCCGAGATCTCCGCCGCGTTGCAGCGCGCGGCGCAAACGCCACGGCTTCGGGTGGCAGCGGGAGGATAAGCGCTTGGACGCCAGGACACGGATATTGTTTGCCGGTATCTCGCACGAGACCCATACCTTCGTGGCAGAAACCACGCCGCTGGCGAAGTTCACCATCCGGCGCGGCGCCGAGTTGCTGGGCAGCGCCGGCGACGGCTCGATGATCGACGGCTTTCTCGAAGTGGCAGCCAGCGAGGGCTGGACGGTGGTGCCGGTGACCAGCTACCGGGCGAAGCCGGCCGGCCGGATCGAGCATGCGGTGTTCGAGGCATTCTGGGCCGAGGTCGAGGCGGGCGTGCAGCAGGCGCTGGCCGATGGCCCGCTGGACGGCATCTGGCTGGCGCTGCACGGCGCCGGAGTCAGCACCGGCTGCGACGATATCGAGGGCGAATTGCTCGGCCGGCTGCGGGCGCTGCCCGGGGTTGGCGACCTGCCGATCTTCGGCGCGTTCGACCTGCACGCCAATTTCACCGCTGCGATGTCCCGCCATGCCACCGGCCTGGTCGGCTTCCGCGAGAACCCGCATATCGATGCCCGCGACACCGCGGTGCGCTCGGCGCGGTTGCTGGCGCGCTGCCTGCGCGAGCGGGTGAAGCCGCATATGCTGTCGCGCCGGGCGCCGATCATCTGGCCGCCGACCGGCACCGGCACCGCGGTGTCGCCGATGCTGGACCTGGAACGGCAGGCGCGGCGGATCGAGGCCGAGCACCCGGAGATCTGGGCGGTGAACGTGATCGGCGGCTATGCGTTTTCCGATGTCGCCGATGCCGGCGTCGCGTTCTCGCTGATCACCACCGGCGATGACGCCACCGCCGAAGCGGCGCTGCAATCGCTGAGCGACATCGCCACACGCCTGCGCGACCTGGGCCAGCCCGACGAGTGGGAGCTTGACGCCGCACTGCGGGAGATCAAGGCCAAGCCGGGCGGGCTGTGGATCGTGATCGAGCCGGCCGACAATATCGGCGGCGGCACTGCCGGGGATTGCACGACGGTGCTGCGCGGTTTCCTGGCGCATGACATCCGCAATGCCGTGGTGATGATCGCCGATGCCGAGGCGGTGGCCGAACTCAGCAAGCTGAAACCTGGCGACACGACGCGACTGAAGATCGGCGGCAAGGGTGACCCGATGGACCCTGGGCCGGTGGAACTCAGCGTGCGGCTGGTAAGCCGCAGCGATGGCCGCTTCGACCTTGAGGACCGCAACAGCCACATGGCGGGCTCGGGGGGCATCCATATCCAGATGGGGCCGTCGGCAGTGGTGGACGTGGATGGTAAGATCACCATCCTGCTCAACAGCATCAAGACCGCGCCGATGGACCTCGGGCAACTCCGCTCACAGGGCATCGTGCCGGAAACCAAATCGGTGATCGCGGTCAAGGCCGCCGTGGCGCATCGCCGCGCCTATGACCCGATTGCGGCCGGCAGCTATGTCGTCAAGACTCCCGGCGCCTGCACCAGCGACCTCACCACCCTGCCCTATCAGCGGCTGCGTCGGCCGATTTATCCGCTGGATCGGCCATGAGCCGCCCGGCGTGGCGCGCGGTTCGCGCCATTATGACACTGCCATCGTCCTGGCCCCGAAGGAGATGACCATGCCGACCGACCCGAAATCTGCGCCGACCGACGAGGCCTTCATCCGCGAAAGCGCCTGGCAATTGTCGCGGCGCAGCATGTTGAGCCTCACCGCGCTGGGCGGGGCGTTGGCACTCAGCCCGCGCGCCTTTGCCGCCGGTGGCGCCGATCCGAAGGCCAAGCGCGGCGGCACGCTCACCATCGGCGCCGATGCCGACCCGATCGGGCTCGACCCCAAGACCATCACCGCCTATTCGTCGTACGATTTCACCTCGCTGATGTACACCGGCCTGCTGCGCTGGACGCCGGACATGCAGATCGAACCCGATCTCGCCACCGGCTACACCACGCCGGATGACACCACCTATATTTTCAAGCTGCGGCGGGGGGTGAAATTCCATAACGGCCAGCCGTTCTCGGCCGAGGATGTCAAATACACCTTCGACCGGGTGCTGAACGCGGCCAGCGCCAGCCGCCTGAAAGCGACCTTTGCCGGCATCGAGTCGGTGACCGTGATCGACCCGCAGACGGTGCAGTTCAAGCTGAAGACCTCGGACGCCGCCTTCCTGCGCTACATGGCGACCAATCCGGACGGGGTGATCGTGCCCAAGGGGGTGGATGGGCTGGACAGCAAGCCGGTCGGCACCGGGCCGTTCAAGTTCGTCTCCTACCAGCCGAACCAGCAATTCGTGCTGACCGCCAACACCGAATATTATGAGGCGGGGCTGCCCCACCTCAAAACCGTGGTGTTCAAGTTCTTCAAGGACCAGTCGGCGCTGGCTTCGGCACTGCGCTCGAAGGCAATCGACATGACCTGGTTCAAGAACCCGAAGGTCGCCGCCCTGATCGCCCGCACCTCGCATGATCTGGTCTCCGCCCCCGGCCAGACCTCGCGCACCTTCCCGGTATGGATGAACATGAAGGCGGCGCCGCTGGACGACGTGCGCATCCGTCAGGCGTTGAGCCTCGCCA
>DATJEA010000552.1:0-12917 GCA_035497095.1 Acetobacteraceae bacterium
CGATTGGGAGGCGCGGCAATGGGGCGATTTCGCGATCAGCCCGAACCGCCGCGGCCTGCCGTCCGACTACCCGATCAACGATGATGCCTCGCCGATCAAGGTGGTCAACTTCAACGCGGTCGGTGGCAGCACCATCCTCTATGCCGGGCATTTCCCGCGCCTGCACCCGTCCGATTTCCGCGTCCGCAGCCTCGACGGCGTCGCCGATGACTGGCCGGTGGATTACCCGACGCTGGAGCCGTTCTTTGCCACCAATGACAGCATGATGGGCGTCTCCGGCCTCGCCGGCGACCCGGCCTACCCGGCCAAGCAGCCGCCGATGCCGCCGCTGCCGCTCGGCAAATCCGGCGTCAGGCTGGGCCAGGCGATGAACGCGCTGGGCTGGCACTGGTGGCCGTCCGACACCACGCTGGCCACCGCCGAGCATGACGGCCGCGCGCCGTGCATCAATCTCGGCCATTGCATGTATGGCTGCGCCCAGGGCGCCAAGGCCAGTACCGACATCACCTATTGGCCGCACGCGATCCGCGCCGGCGTCGAGTTGCGCACCAACTGCCGGGTGAGCCGCATCACCACCCGCGAGGACGGCATGGCCGCCGGCGCGGTCTATTTCGACGCCGACGGCCACGAGCAGTTCCAGCCGGCCGAAATGGTGATCCTGGCCGCCAACGGCGTCGGCACACCGCGCCTGCTGCTCAACTCCGCTTCCGTCCGCTTCCCCGACGGGCTGGCCAATTCCAGCGGCCTGGTCGGCCGCAATCTGATGTTCCACCCCTACGCCCATGTCCACGGCTATGCGGATGAACCGCTCGACGGCAACCACGGTCCGCCGCTCTGCCTGTGGAGCCATGAATTCTACGAGACCGACCCCGCCCGCGATTTCGTCCGCGGCTATAGCTGGCAGTTGAGCCGCGGCGCCGGCACCATCACCGATGCGATCGCCGGCGCGGCCAGCGGCCGGCTGCCCTGGGGGGCCGCGCATCACGGCGCCATGCGGCGGTTCATGAACCGGCGCATCGGCATGTCGGCGATCTGCGAAGATCTGCCCGAGGCGCATAACCGCGTCACCCTCGACCCCGACCTCAAGGACGGTCACGGCATCCCGGCGCCGAAGATCGACTACACGCTGAGCGAGAACAGCCGCCGCATGATGGCGCACGGCACCGCGCGCGCGAAGGAGATCCTCGCCGCCGCCGGCGCAACCGATATCGGCGGCGAAAGCCCGCTGGCGATGGCCGGCTGGCACCTGCTCGGCACCGCGCGGATGGGCGACGACCCCTCGCGCTCGGTGGTCAATTCCTGGGGCCGCAGCCACGACGTGCGCAATCTGTTCATCGTGGACGGCAGTATCTTCGTTACCGCCGGCGGCGTGAATCCTACCTCCACCCTGCAGGCGCTGGCGCTCTACATCGCCGACAGCATCAAGCAGCGCCTGGCAACCCTGTTCGATTGAGCACCACCATGCAGTCCCAAACGCCCCCCACGCTCACCGACGCCGAAACCGCCACCCTGCGCAGCCTCGTGGCGGCGATGCTGCCGGCCAGCGCCGAACACGGCGTGCCCGGCGCCGATGATCCGACGATCTTCGCCGATCTGCTGGCGAGCCTCGGCCGCGACACCGCCGATGTGCAACAGGCCCTGGTCACCCTCGCCCGGTTCTCCCCCGCCCCATTCGCCGAGCTTGCCGAGCCCCGCCGCGCCGAGCGTGCCGCCGCCTTCAACGCCGCGCCCGACGCCGCGACGCTGACCCTGCAGCGCCTGCTGCTGCTCTGCTACTACCGCGACGACCGGGTGATGCGCGCGCTCGGCCAGGAGCCGCGACCGCCGTTCCCGAAAGGCTTCACCGTCGAGCAGGGCGACTGGGCGCTGCTCGATCCGGTCCGCCGCCGCGCCAAGCTCTGGCGCGACGCACCCTGACCCGCAGCATCACAGATCGGCACCCCCATGAAAATAACCTCGCTCGAAACCCTCAGCGCCGATGCCGGCTGGCGGACCTTCTCCTTCGTCAAGCTGGTCACCGACACCGGCATCACCGGCTGGTCGGAATACAATGAGAGCTTCGGCAGCCACGGCCTGACCGACATCATCAACAAGCTCGCCCCGCTGGTCATCGGCCAGGACCCGCGCCCGTATCAGCGGCTGGTCTCGATGCTGCACGTCTATACCCGCCAGAGCCAGGGCGGCGTGACCCATCAGGCGATCGCGGCGATCGAGAACGCGCTGCTCGATACCAAGGCCAAGGATCTCGGCATCCCGGTTTATGCCCTGTTCGGCGGCCCGGTGCGCGAGCGCATCCCGCTCTACTGGTCGCATACCGGCACCTATCGCGCCCGCAACGCCGAGATCATGGGCGTGCCGCCGTTGCTCAGTTACGACGACCTCGCCCGCCACGGCGAAGACATCGTCAAACAGGGTTTCCGGGCGATGAAAACCAACATCATCCCGTCCGCCGACGGCCGGCTGGTGCCGTTCAACCCAGGCTTCGGCCGCACCCCCGGTTGGCCTGCGCTCAACTGGGACGAGAGCATGCTCCAGGCGGCGCGCGACACGCTGGCGGCGTTGCGCGCCGGTGCCGGCAACCAGGTCGGGCTGATGCTCGACATCAACTTCCACTTCAAGACCGACGGCTTCCTGCGCGTGGCCGAGGCGATCGCCCCGTATAACCTTACCTGGCTCGAACTCGACACCTTCGACGCCCCCTCGCTCGCCCATATCCGCAGCCGCGCGCCGTGCTCGATCGCCTCCTGCGAGACCCTGTGCGCCAGGCGCGACTTTCGCCCTTTCTTTGACGCCTATGCGATGGACGTGGCGATCATCGACGTGCCGTGGAATGGCCTCGCCGAGGCGGTAAAGATCGCCGCGATGGCTGACGCGCACGAGATCAACGTCGCGCCGCACAATTTCTACGGTCATCTCTGCACCATGCAGAGCGCACATTTCTGCGCCAGCGTGCCCAATTTCCACACCATGGAGATCGACATCGACGGCGTTCCCTGGCGCGACGAATTCTATTCCGCGCCACCGGTGATCGAGCGTGGCGAACTGATAATGCCGACCGGCGCGGGCTGGGGCATCGAGGTCAACGAGGCGGCCGTGCGCGCCCGCCCGCCCCGGACCTGACTGGCCGGATCTGATACCAATCCATGGAATGGATGAGGCGTTGATGCTTCTACATCGGTCAAGGGCCGATCAAGGGGTTTTAGCTTGGTGCGGTGCGGCGCAGAGATAGCCGAAGATTTCGCGTGCGACGTAGCGCTTGAGGGATCGGACGATTTCCAATTTGGACTTGCCTTCGGCGGTGCAGCGGCGGACGCAGTCCAGCGTGGGCTGGCGCCGCTGCATGCGCACGATGACGACGCGATTGAGCCGGTGCCGGTTGGTCTTGCCGCCGGACGCCGGGATCGGGCAGGCGCCGCACAGCTTAGCAAAAGCCGCCTCGGAGAGGATGCGCTCAGGGTTATCGCCGACGAGCAGAAGCATCTCGGCAGCGGTGCCGGTCGCCATACCATGGGCGTTGTGCAACCCCAGCCGCCGGACACCGCAACACGCGGCAAATCAACCGCGACTACTCCGTTTGACAGCGAACATGTGAATCAGACTTCACCCCGCGCCGGAAGCCCCCAACCGTTCAGGCGATTGCCTTGCAACATAGGCGCTTCAGAACCACGCGCTCTACCCGGGCGCCGCAGTGGCGGCTTTACCCTCAAGGGCGCGCAGTTCGCTTGCCCGCTGGGTGCCGGCCTGCATGAGCAAGCCATGGTCGGACGCCGCCAGGATCATCCGGGCGCCGCGCGTCAGGTAATAGGCCGCCCAGGCATTGTCGCCGATGCCCCCAGTGCCGAGCAGCTTGCCGTGCGCGGTGCAGGCGGCGCCGACTTTCTCATAGGCGGCCTTCACCCTGGCATGACCCCATTGGCCGGGGATGCCCATGGTGGTAGTGAGGTCGGTGGTGCCGATCATCAGCAGGTCAATCCCCTCCACCGCAGCGATCGCGTCGACATTGGCCACCGCCTCCTCGGTCTCGATCATCGCGCAGATCATCACCTCTCGGTTCAGGATCGCCTGCGCCTCGCCGAGCGGTGGGCCGCCGTAATTGAAGGCGGCCGGCGGGGCGCCCCAGCTGCGCATGCCGATTGGCGGAAAGCGGTAGGCCCGGGCCACCCGCCTTGCCTGCGCCTCTGTGTCGACATGTGGAATGATCACCCCCATGGCGCCGTTGTCCAGTGCCCTTGTGCCCTCGTCCAGCGCGTCCGCACAGACCCGCACGATCGGTGTGATCCCCAGCGGCAACGCCGCCAGGCACATCTGCGATGTCTCCTGGGTGGTGAAGGCGCCATGCTCGCTGTCGATGAACATCCAGTCATAACCGGTGGCGTGCGCCAGCATGGCCGAAGCGGCGGTGCGCAAATGATAAACGCAAAAGCCCAGCGCCAGCTTGCCGGCTCGAAGCCTCGCCAGTGTGGGATTGGGAACCATCGTCATTGCACGCCTCCTACCTTCATTACGCTGATGCCAGCATCGGACGGGCGTGATGTCAATCCGGCGCGTGAGGAGGTGCGTTAATACAACTTGAACCCGATTCTAGCGACACCGAGCGGTCGTATGCGTGAAACGCCACGAGTTTCAATAGTGCCAGTACAGCCATCAGCCTGGTGCCATCACCGGAATACTTCGGACGAAGGCGAGCAATATCGGGCATATTGCATCCGCGGATGGCAGGGCCATCGACGTGGCCGATTCGCTGAGTTTTCGCGACCCCATGGCATGACGATGTTGCGGCTGGGCCGCATGGGCCGGTGCCGACCTCGCTGCTGTAACGCCCCGTCGGTGCGGCTGCGATCGCAACCGCGGGGAGATCCCGCTGCCGGAGTCCCCCGCCGGCTGAAACCCGGGTGCTCGTCTTGGGGTTAACGTCCTCCTTTCGTGAGAAAAAAACGAAAATGTGCTGCTCTCTGGGTGTACTTTATGCCCCCAGATCTGATTTATGCAGGTGAGCAATTTGTTCTGCCCCTTTTCAGCAGCGCATCGCTTCCTTGCATCTTTGCGAGGGGTTGGCTTAGCGTATCGGCAATGCGTGTCAGCGCCCGTTGGGTGGCATGGCGCGGGACATAGGGGAGGAGGCTATCATGGGTACGCGCCGGCAATTTCTTAACTCCGCATCTGCATTCGCCGCGGCGATGGCGGTATCTCCCGTAGCGCTTGCTCAGGCAGTGAACTCGACTAGTCAATTCGGCGCATCGGGGTTGGTGGGCAAGCTCGATGGGGCGACTCAGTCTGACATGGTGCCGGCCAGGTTCCACGAGGCGCCGCAACTGGCGGCGCTGGTGAAGGCAGGCAAGCTGCCGCCGGTGGAACAGCGGTTGCCCGCCGAGCCGATGGTGCTGAAGCCGCTGGACAGCGTGGGGAAATACGGCGGCACTTGGCATCGCGCGTTCATCGGGCCGTCGGACGGCGAGAACGGCAACCGGATCATGGCCAGCGACAAGCTGCTGTTCTGGGATTTCACCGGCAGCAAGGTGGTGCCCTGCGTCTGCAAAAGCTACGAGCTCAGCAAGGATGGCAAGACCACGACGCTGTTTTTGCGCAAGGGCATGAAATGGGGCGACGGGGCGCCGTTCACTGCCGATGATTTCGTGTTCTGGTACGAGGACATGTATCTGAACAAGGACCTGGTGCCGTCGCCGATTTCCGACATGAGCGCCGATGGCAAGCAGGGCCGGGTGGTGAAGATCGACGAAACCACGGTGCAGTTCCAGTTCGACAACCCGTACTACCTGTTCCCCGACATGCTGGCCGGCGACACGCTGATCGGCGGCGGGCAGTCGGTGCGGCAATCGGCCGGGAACAACTATGGCGCCTATGCGCCGGCACACTACCTGAAGCAGTTCATGCCGAAATACTCGTCCGAGACGGCGGTGAACAAGCTGGCCAAGGAGGCCGGCTACGAGACCTGGGCGCGGCTGCTGACGGTGAAGAAGGACTGGGAACTGAACCCGGAACTGCCGACGCTGGGGCCATGGCGGACGGTGAAGCCGATCAACACGCCGACCTGGGTGATGGATCGAAATCCATATTATTATGCTGTGGATACTTCCGGCAACCAGCTGCCGTATATCGACAACATCATCATGAACCTCGCCGAGGATATCGAGGTGGTGAATCTGCGGGCGATGTCGGGCCAGTATGACCTGCAGGCGCGGCATATCGACCTGTCGAAGCTGCCGGTGATTCTGGAGAACCAGCAGCGCGGCAACTACAAGGTGCATCTGGACCTCGCCTATAATGGCGCGGACACCACGCTGCACATCAACATGGGCTATACCAAGGATCCGGTGGTGGGCAAGCTGCTGGCGACGGCGGATTTTCGCCGGGCGCTCTCGCTGGGCATCGACCGCGACCAGATGAACGAGACATTCTGGCTGGGGCTAGGCACGCCGGGGTCGACGGCGCCGGCCGAGGCGATGCCGGAAAGCCCCGGGCCGGAATGGCGCAAGAAATGGTCGGTGCTGGATATCAAGCAGGCCAATGCGATGCTGGACAATCTGGGGCTGACCAAGAAGGACAGCGCCGGCTTTCGGGTACGGCCGGATAACGGCGAGCGGCTGGTGATCCAGTTGCTGGCGGTGAAGGCGTTCATGGACTGGCCGAAGCATGCCGAGATGATCTCGCAGCACTGGCGCAAGATCGGCGTTTACGGCGATGTGAAGGAATCCGAGCGCGGGCTGGCGTTCCAGCGGATGGCCTCCGGCGACCATCATATCCTGGTGTGGACCAATGGCGGCACCGAGTTGCTGTACCTGTATCCGAGCTGGGCGCTGCCGACCAACGTGACCCCTGGCGCCTATGGCATCGAGACGGCGCGCTGGTATGCCTCGAACGGTACGCAGGGCACCAAGCCGGAAGACCCGCATATGCTGAAGGCGCTGGAGATGTTCCGCGCCGGTGCCGGCATGGAGCAGGAGGCGCGCAATAAGAATGCCCAGGAGATATGGAAGATCATGGTCGACCAGCAGTTCCATATCGGCACGGTCGGCCAGTCTCCGGCGCTGATGGGGGTGCGGATCGCGAGCAACAAGCTCGGGAATATCCCCGATCGCGCCTGCATCGCACAGCATTGCCGCACGCCCGGCTCCTCGCACCCGGAAACCTGGTTCTTCAAAAGCTGAGCGCCGGGAAATGGTGGGGGAAGCTGCGGGGTGATCGCGTTCGTCGTCCGTCGCCTCGTGATGGGGGTGTTCACGATCTGGCTGATTTCGGTGGTGTCGTTCGTAATTATCCAGTTGCCGCCGGGGGATTTTGTCGACTCGTACATCGCGCAGCTGGCGGCTTCCGGCTCGGTTGTCTCCGCATCCGAGGCGGTGTCGATGCGCGAGCTGTATGGGCTCGGGCAACCAATGTATGTGCAATACGGCAAGTGGCTCAGCCGAGTGGTGACCGGGGATTTCGGTGAATCGATGATGTGGCGGCGGCCGGTGACCGAGGTGATCGGCGACCGGCTGTGGCTGACGCTGGTGCTGTCATTCGCGGCTCTGCTGCTGACCTGGGCACTGGCGCTGCCTATTGGCATCTACTCGGCGGTACGGCAGTATTCCTGGGGGGATTATGCGTTCACGCTGCTCGGCTTCATCGGCATCGCGGTGCCGAATTTCCTGCTGGCGCTGATCATTATGTATTTCTCGTTTCGGCTGTTCGGCGCCAATGTGGGCGGATTGTTCTCGCCGGCGATGCAGATGGAGCCGTGGAGTTTGGCGAAGACCTGGGACCTGATGAAGCATCTGCCGCTGCCGGCGACGATTCTGGCGCTGGCCGGCACGGCGCAGTTGATCCGCATCATGCGGGCCAATCTTCTGGATGAACTGCGCAAGCCCTATGTGGTGACGGCGCGGGCGCGCGGGCTGCCGGAGTGGCGGGTGATCGTGAAATATCCGGTGCGGGCGGCGTTGAATCCGTTTGCCAGCAACCTCGCCTATCTGTTTCCGTATCTGGTCTCCGGCAGCATCATCATCTCGATCGTGCTCGGGCTGCCGACCGTAGGCCCGCTGCTGGTGCAGGCGCTGGTGGCGCAGGACATGTTCCTGGCCGGCACCATCGTGCTGCTGCTGGGGGTGATGACGGTGATCGGCACGTTCATCTCCGACCTGGTGCTGATGTGGGTGGATCCGCGTATCCGCCATCAGATGGATTGAGGCGGTGGCCAAAACAAACGACGCCGAGCGCTATGCGGTTGCCACGCAGATGCAGCTCACCTGGTGGCGGTTTCGCCGGCACAAGCTGGCGATGGTGAGCCTGTTCATCGTCGCGCTGTTCTATCTGCTGGCGGTGGGGGCGGATTTCCTCGCGGTGTCCGACCCGCATGAAGGCGACGCGCGCACCAGCTATATCGCGCCGCAGCCGATCCATCTGTTCGATGACGGGAGTTTCCGGCCGTATATCTACGGGCTGAAGGGGGTGCGCGATGTGAAGACCTTCAAGCTGATCTACACGGTGGATACCAGCCGCAAGGTCTATCTGGAGTTCTTCGGGCACGGCTATCGTTATTCGTTTTTCGGCTTCGACACCGACCGACATCTACTGACGCTGCGCGACCCGCGGGTGACCGACGGCATCCATCTGCTCGGCACCGATCTGCTGGGGCGCGATCTGTGGTCGCGGCTGATGGTGGCCTCGCGGGTGTCGCTGACCATCGGGCTGGTGGGGGTGTCGATCTCGCTGGTGCTGGGGGTGCTGCTGGGCGGCATTTCGGCGATCCGTGGCGGCTGGGTGGACAACGTGATCCAGCGCGGCATCGAGGTGGTGCGCTCGCTGCCGACCATTCCGCTGTGGCTGGGGCTGGCCGCGGCACTGCCGAACGACTGGAGCGTGACGCAGATCTATTTCGCCATCACCATCATCATCTCGCTGCTGGCCTGGACCGATCTGGCGCGGGTGGTGCGGGGAAAATTCCTCAGCCTGCGCGAGGAGGAATTCGTGATGGCCGCCGAACTGGCCGGCGCCAGCCAGACGCGGATCATCTTTCATCACATGCTGCCGAGCTTCGCCAGCCATATCATCGCCGCGGTCAGCCTGGCGCTGCCGGCGATGATCATCAGCGAGACGTCGCTGTCGTTCCTCGGCCTTGGGCTGCGGCCGCCGGCAATCAGTTGGGGGATTCTGTTGCAGGACGCGCAGAACATCCAGACGCTGGCACTGGCGCCGTGGCTGCTGCTCTCGGCGGTGCCGGTGATCCTGGTGATCCTGGCGTTCAACTTCCTCGGCGACGGCCTGCGCGACGCGGCGGACCCGTATGGCTGAACCGATCCTTTCCGTCCGCGGCCTGCATACCAGTTTCGGCGGCCAGGAGGGGCTGGTGCGCGCGGTAGACGGCGTCGATCTCGACGTGTTCGAGGGCCGTACCCTCGGCGTGGTCGGCGAGAGCGGCTGCGGCAAGAGCGTCACCGCGCGTTCGATCCTGGGCATCGTCGATCGGCCAGGCCGGGTGACCGCCGGACAGATCTGGCTACGGCCGGCCGATGGCGGTACGCCGGTCGACATTGCAGCGCTGCCTGAGGCGGCAAAGCGCAAAATCCGCGGCCCGGAGATCGCGCTGGTGTTCCAGGAGCCGATGGCCAGCTTCAGCCAGCACTACACCATCGGCAACCAGATCACCGAGGCGATCCTGCTGCATATGGAGCTCGACAAGCAGGCGGCGCGCACCCGGGCGATCCAGTTGCTCGACATGGTCGGCGTGCCGCAGCCGGCGCGGCGGATCGACGAATATCCGTTCCAGCTGTCCGGCGGCCTGCGCCAACGGGTGATGATCGCGCTGGCGCTCGCCTGCGACCCGCGGGTGCTGATCGCCGACGAGCCGACCACGGCACTGGATGTCACCACCCAGGCGCAGATTCTCGACCTGCTGCGCAGCCTGCAGCAGCAGCGCGGGCTGGCGATCATCCTGATCACCCACGACATGGGGGTGATCGCCGAAATGGCCCATGATGTCGCGGTGATGTATCTCGGCCGGGCGGTGGAAACCGGGCCGGTGGACGAGATTTTCAACCGGCCGCAGCACCCCTACACCCGCGCCCTGCTGCGCTCGATCCCGACCGTGATGGCGACGCCGCGCACCCGCCTGCCGACCATCGAGGGCTCGATCCCGCACCCGTTCAACCGGCCGCGCGGCTGCCCGTACCATCCGCGCTGCACCGAAAAGCTCGGCCCAGTGTGCGAAACCCACGAGCCACCGCCGATCGGCACCGGCGACCGGCAGGTGCGCTGCTTCCTGCACGGCGGCATCCCGGACGACGCCCGATGACCGATATCATCCTGGACGTGCGCGGCCTCCAAAAGCACTTCCCGATCCGCCGTGGCCTGCTGCGGCGGCTGGTCGGCCAGGTGAAAGCGGTGGATGGCGTCAGCTTCGCCATTCGCCGCGGCGAGACGCTGGCGCTGGTCGGCGAGAGCGGCTGCGGCAAGACCACCACCGCCCGCTGCATCCTGCGTGCCGTGCCGCCCAGCGGCGGCCAGGTGAATTTCACGCTGGACGGCCGCACCGTCGACCTCGCCGCCCTGCCGCGCCGCCAGTTGCGCCCGCTGCGTCGGCATATGCAGATGGTGTTCCAGGACCCGTATTCCTCGCTCAATCCGCGCATGGTGGTGGGCGAAATCATCGGCGAGCCGCTGCTGATCAACGGCATGACCAGCCGCGCCGAGCGCCGTGCGCGGGTCATGGAGTTGATGGAACTGGTGCAGCTGCCGGGGGCCTATTTTAACCGCTTCCCGCATGCGTTCAGCGGCGGCCAGCGGCAGCGCATCGGCATCGCCCGCGCACTGGCGCTGAACCCCGGCCTGATCGTCGCCGATGAGCCGGTTTCGGCGCTGGATGTTTCGGTGCAGGCGCAGATATTGAACCTGATGCTGGACCTGCAGGATCGCCTCGGCCTCACCTATCTGTTTGTTGCACACGACCTCAGCGTGGTGAAGCATGTCAGCGATCGCGTCGCGGTGATGTATGTCGGCCGCATTGTTGAACTGGCCGAAACCGAAACCCTCTATCGGCGCCCGCTGCATCCTTATACTGAGGCGCTGCTCTCCGCCGCCCCCACCCCGGTGCCCGGCGCTGCCAGCAGCCGCATCGTGTTGGAGCGCGAGATTGCCGACCCGGCTAATCCGCCGCCCGGCTGTCCTTTCCACCCGCGCTGCCGCTACGCGACGGACCAGTGCCGCAGCGAAGTGCCGCAACTGTTGGAGACGGAAGCTGGGCGGTGGGTGAGTTGCCATCGGGCCAGAGAGCTGAGCTTGGCAGGGATCGGCGCGGTTTAAGCACGATCAGGGCTCTGACGGCGCTGATGCTCCTATAGTGGTCAAGGGCTGATGGATATAGAGGCACCGAATCCTCATCTCGGTTGCTCCCCGCGCCCAAGTATTTTCGTATTACGTTTTGCGATACAGCACCTCATCTTGCAGCCAAGGAGACGGTTCATGGCCAGCACAGCGGAACGCAAAGATTATCCCATCTCGATGCGCCTGCCCGAGGCAGATGTCGCGATCATCGATCGCGCTGCCAGCCTGCGTGGGCGCTCGCGCACCGACTTCGTCCGCGATGCCGCCGTGCGCGCGGCCGAAGAATTGATCATGGAAAACCGGCTAATCCGGATGAGCCCCGAAGGCTTCGCCGATTTTATGAATGTTCTGTCCTCTCCGGCTGCTCCTGTCCCCGAAATGGTGGAATTGGCCAAGCGGCCGGCACCTTGGGAGCATGGCTACTGCGAAGCGCTAAGCCGTGGCGCTCTCTGTCCCTGAATCGCTGACGGCGGCGCATGATGTATCCGGGCTTTCTTGCGGCAAACCTATCCTTGACCACTGGTTGAAGACCCGCACGCTTTCCAACCAAGAGAAGGGGTTCACAGCGGTTCTCGTCGTCCATGATGCCGGGCGCGTGGCCGGATACTATGGTCTGGCGCCTGCGGCCATTATGCCCTCAGTCTTGCCGCGCTCGATACGAACGGGTCAGCCGCCCGATCCGGTTCCGTGCCTTCTCCTCGGCCAACTTGCCACCGACACGGAATGGGCAGGGCGGGGCATCGGCACGGGCCTTGTCAAACATGCTCTTCAACGCTGCGTCCAGGCGGCATCCCTGATTGGCGGGCGCGCGTTGATGGTCAATGCGGTCGATGGCGAGGCGGCATCGTTCTGGCGGCGCAGGGGCTTCGTACCGTCGAAAGACGATCCGCTCGTCCTGTTCCGCTCGATCGCAGCAATCGCCGCATCGCTGGCGGAAGCACGAGAGCAAGAGCAGGGCACAAGGGCGTGAAGGGCGCTGTCAACGCAACGGGGACTGGGGCAAGAAGGGCGATGCGTCTTGCTTCAACCCATGAGCGCACGCCACTCCGCCGTGGCGGCGGAGCGGTTCAGTTCGTAAGTGGCTCGGCTGGTGAGGTGGCGCTCGTGGTTGAAGTGGTTGTGGACGACGCCCTGCACGGAGGCGAACTTCTGAACGTCTTCATCCCGTCGAGGTGACATTGCCACTCCGGGCAACCGCGGCGCAGAACGATGCGCCGCTTGTTGATCTCAGCCGCGAACATCGGTCCAAAACGATTCCACCACAGGCGTACGGTTTGTGGCAGATATCGATGCCGCGCTCAGCGAGTAGGTCCTCGACGTTGCGCAGTGACAGCGGGTAGCGAACGTACATCATCACCGCCAGGCGGATGATCTCGGGCGAGCTGTTGAAGCGTTTGAAGGGGCTGTCCATCAGGCAAGGATAGTGGCCGCCTGCGCCATCGACAAGTTGGTTTGACAGAGCCACCCCGAGCCTACCGGCTCAAGGCGGGCAACGCCGACCTCCCTATTTCAACAGCGGACGGGACATCCCCATATGCGCTAAAATATCGCTTGACCCGCCGCGGCGCGACCTGATTCTAGGGGCCGATGCAAGACAC
>DATJEA010000553.1:0-6005 GCA_035497095.1 Acetobacteraceae bacterium
GAAATCTCCATGATAACACAATCGCTCAAGGCATCAGGCGTTCCGTCGCCACCGAGAGGTGCACGGTCAAGCCCCGCCGGTCCCAATCGAACGCGAGTTCACCATTGAGTTGACCGGTCACGCTACGCCGGGCGAGAACACTGCCGAAGCCCTCCCGCTCCGGCGGGCCGTTGATCAACGGTCCGCCGCGTTCTTGCCACTGCAATTCCAGCCTGCCGTTGCGCACCTCCCAGCAGACGCGAACCTGCCCGCCCGGTGTCGAGAGCGCGCCGTATTTGGACGCATTGGTCGCCAATTCATGCAGCACCAGCGCGAGGCTGGTAACCGGTTCGCCACCGATCGCCACCTCCGGTCCTTCGATCGCAACGCGGACATCGCCATTGGGCGCCGCAACATCGGCATGCGGCGCCAGGATCGCCCGGATCACGGCATCCACCGTCAAGTTCCGCTCACCGATTGAGCCGGGCCTGCCGGTCCGGATCAACACATGCGCGCTGGCAAGCGCACCGAGCCGTCCCTGGATCGTCTTCACCAGGTCTTTCGGCGTTGCCGCCGAGCGTGCGCTGAGCGTCACGATGCCGCCGACCACGGCAAACAGGTTCTTCACCCGGTGGTCCAGTTCCCTGAGCAGCAGTTCGCGCAATTCCCCGCTGCGCCGCTGCTCCTCGATATCGGTATTGGTCCCGAACCAGCGCATGATGGTCCCGCCATCGTCGCGGATCGGCTGGGCGCGCGACAAAAACCAGCGATACCTGCCATCGGCGCCCCGAAGCTGGAACGTATCCTCCCAGACTTCGCCGGTTTCGATGCATGTTTTGAAATGGGCCACCACGCGATCTGCATCAGCGGGCTGGACAAGGCTCTGCCAGCCCCGACCTTTCACCTCCGCCTGCGTGGTGTTGGTGTAGTCGAACCAGCGCTGGTTGACCCAGAAGATGCCGCCACGGGCATCGGCGATCCACGCCAGTTGCGGGATCGCGTCCGCCAGGGCGTGAAACTGCCTTTCGTTTCGGCGCATGGCAAGGTCGCCGACCTCGCGGGCGGTGACATCGACAAATGTGCAGACCACCCCGTCGATGAAGTTGTCGATCGTTCGGTATGGACGAATGCGCATTTCAAACGACATTCTTTTGTCCGCCAGTGTCACCCGGCGTTCCATCATCGCCAGATTGCGCAGCACCGCCTTCACGTCGCGCTGCAAATCCGCGTGGCTGATCAGGCTGGTGATATCGGTGATCGGACGGCCGATATCGGCATCGCGGACGCTGAAGATATCCGTGACCCCGCGCGTGAAGTTCTTGATCCGCAGATGATCGTCGAGGAACAGCGTGGCAATCTCGGTGCTTTCGAGCAGGTTGCGGATGTCGCTGTTCAACCGCGTCAGTTGTTCGTTCTTGTTGACCATCTCGGTATTGATAGTCTGAAGTTCCTCATTTACCGACTGCATCTCTTCTTTGGCGGTTTCCAACTCTTCGTTGGATGACTGCAATTCCTCGTTAACCGACTGATATTCCTCGTTCGAAGACTTCATTTCTTCATTGGCGATCTCCAGCTCGTCGATCGCCAATCGCAGTTGCGTGCGAGACGTCAGCAGCTCCTGATTGAGTGTCCGCAGCGTATCGCTCGAAGGCTCGCCTGGCCCCGCCGTCTCGTCCGCCGCCGCGCCGCAACCGCCATCCTGAAACACCAGCACGACATATCCGCTGTCATCATCGGAGCCGCCAATCGGTTCGGCGATCAATGTGACAAGCTGCGGTCTGCCGTCGATGCGGAGCTGAACATTATCCTGGCGAACCGGCGCCCTGGATGCGCGAACCTGCTGCAGCGCGTTTCGCACCGG
Source organism: Acetobacteraceae bacterium (assembly GCA_035497095.1). Taxonomy (GTDB): domain Bacteria; phylum Pseudomonadota; class Alphaproteobacteria; order Acetobacterales; family Acetobacteraceae; genus 70-18. Next base: position 1,841 of record DATJEA010000553.1, read on the forward strand.
CAAGCGGAGCGGCCTGCGCAGAATGTCGAACAGCGCAAAGCTCGGGGCGCCGGCTGCCGGTTCCAGGTAGCGGCCCATCGATCCGCCCGAAAAGCGGATGATCTGATGCTGGCGGTCGATCACCACGTGCGGCGGAGTGTATTTTTCCATCACCCGTCTGGCGCCCCGGTCGATCCGGTCGCCGGGTCCCGTCGGTCGCGCGTCCGGTAGCGGCGGCATTGCCGGCGCCCCGCCGCGCGAGCCCAGGTCAGGCAGCGCCGCGGCCGCCGTGTCGCGCCGCTCGAAGATGCGATGTTTCTTGTCCAGCGGGCCGAACAGTTCGCTGCTGCGTGTCACCGATTCCGATGATCCAAGAAACAGCCGGCCGCCCGGCTTCAGCGCATAATGGAAACTCCGCATCGCACGGTCCTGCAGCGCGGGATCGAGGTAGATCAGCAGGTTGCGGCATGCCACCAGATCCAGCTTGGAGAACGGCGGATCCTTGATGATGCTGTGGGTCGAGAACACACACATTTCGCGAACTTCGGGAACCACGCAAAGGTCGTCCCCCTCCTCGCTGAACCAGCGCTCCGCGCGGGCAGCCGAGAGGCCCGCAACCGGCCGGCGATAGCGGCCCAGCCGCGCGACGGCGATGGCGCGCTCATCGATATCGGTGCCGAAAATCTGCACCTTCGGCTTCGCTTGCCCTGCTTGCATCGCCTCGCGCAACAGGATGGCGATGCTGAACGCTTCCTGCCCGGTGGCGCAGCCGGGCACCCAGACCCGAACCGTCTGGTGCGCGCCCCGTCCCGTCACCAGCTCCTGCAAAACCGTCGCGCTCAGCGCCTCGAACGCGCCGGGGTCGCGAAAGAACTGGGTGACGCCGATCAGCAACTCACGGAACAGCCGGTCCAGTTCCTCCGGTTGCTCGCGGAATCGCTGAATATAGGCGGCGGGGCTGTCGATCTGCAGCAGCTGCATCCGTCGCTGCAGTCGGCGAACCAGCGTCTTCTCCTTGTATTCGCTGAAATCATGCCCGCTCCGGGCCCGGAGTGCCGCCAGGATCGTCGACATGTGCGAAGCCGCATCCATGCGGGTGCCGTCGCCATCCTTGTTGCCCGCCACCGCCAGCAGGTGCCGCTGGTAAGCCACCAGCTTGGCCGGCATCGCCTCGACCGCCAGCACGTCGTCCACCTGGCCGGACGCGGCGGCGCTTTGCGGCATGCCCGGCAGCGCCTGGCTGTCATGTTCCGCCTGCGCCAGCGTCAGCCCACCGTGCTCCTTGATCGCCGCCACCCCCAGCGTGCCGTCGCTGCCGGTGCCCGAGAGAATGATGCACACCGCGTTCTCACCCTGATCCTCGGCAAGCGACTGAAGAAACGTGTCGATCGGCCGCCGGCGCTCTCGCGGCGGCGCCGGCCTCGCGACCTTCAGCCGCCCGCCCGCGATCGTCATCGTCGCGTCGGGCGGAATCACGAACACGCAGTTTGCCGTGACCTCGGCGCCATCGGCGGCCTCCGTCACGCGCATGGCGGTGGCCTTGCCAAGCAGATCCGCCAGCATGCTCTTGTGATCGGGTGAGAGGTGCTGCACCAGCACGAATGCCATGCCGGTGTCCGGCGGAAGGCTGGTGAAAAACCGCTTGAACGCATCGAGGCCGCCAGCCGACGCGCCGATGCCAACCACCAGCAGCCCGCCGCCTTCCGCGCCGCCACGATGCCGCGTCGTCTTCTCCCCGCCCGGCTCCGGGGTCCGACGCGATCTGGCAGGCGTCCGTGTCACAATGCGTCGTTTCCTTGCCGCATGATCGGTGTGGCGGGCGCGGGGATAGTCAAAGCGCGCTGCCGCCCCAACGGCGCCCGGCCAGGTGCCCGGATGAGCGACTGACCCGTCTGCCAGATAAGTCCCGATTGCCATCAAACATGATGGTTTGCAATGGCCCAATGACCGCAAACGGCCCGGAGACCAGAAGCTCGCCCGGAATCGCGTCCGCCGGGCGTCGGTCGCCGCGCGCGGCAGCTTGGGCCGGCCGTCCGGCAGTCGGACCCATGGCGCCAGCCGGCAGCATCGGCTGGGACCACGCCGGATACATGTCGATTGCCTGCCCGTTGGTGCATGGCGGCGGAACCGACACTCCGTCCCCGCGTTCCCGATATGGCATGTCGGCGACTCGCACCGCCGGCGACGACCCGACACCTGACAGAGGCGACACATGCATCATGGCCGGCAAAATTGCCCATGCTGGTATCTTGGCGCTCGGGACGGGCATGTCCCCATCGCCAGGCGCCGGGCGGCGGCGCGCGGCGAACTGGCGCGGCCATGGCGGCAACCGGGTGGCGTTTCATGAAATTGGTGGTTCCGGATCCCGGCCGCGTCAGACTCCAGACCCCTCCGCCGGGCAAGGTTCTCTTTGTTACTCCGGAGTTTGGCGATCTGGCACGCGTGGGTGGGCTGGGAGAAGCGTCCGCCGGCCTGGTCGATGCGCTGCTTCGGCGTGGCATCGACGCGCGGGTGCTGATGCCGGCCTATTCTGGGGTTATCGAGCAGTGCCGCCCGATCAGTTGGATCAGCCAACTGCCGGGGCTGGCCAGCCTTCCGGGGTGCCGGATCGGGCGGACGGTGCTGCATAGCGGGGTGACGCTGTATCTGGTTGATTCGCCATTCCTGTATCGCCGTCGCGGCACGCCCTATGCCTCCGCGGCAGGCCGGCCTTGGGCGGACGACCATCTGCGCTGGGCCCAATTATCGCTCGCCGCCGCGCAAATCGCCGCCGGCCACGGTGCCGCCGGCTGGACGCCGGACGTGCTGCACTGCAATGACTGGCCGACCGGCCTGGCGCCGGCATATCTCCGCTGGGCCGGCACCGCGGTGCCGTCGATCATGACCGTCCACAACATCGCCCATCAGGGCATATTCCCGGCCGGATTGCAGGGTGATCTCGCCATTCCCGAGACGGCCTTCGGCATCGACGGTGTCGAATTCCACGGCAGCATCTCGTTTTTGAAGGCCGGCACCTTCTATGCCGATCACGTCACCACGGTCAGCCCGACCTATGCGCGCGAGATCACCACGCCGGAATTGGGCGGCGGCCTGCATGGGCTGATGGCCGGCCGCGCCCAGGCGGGTACGTTGTCCGGCATCATCAACGGCCTCGACCAAAGCTGGGACGCCGAAACCGACCCGCATCTGCCGTCCCATTTTTCCCCCACCGCGCTCGATGGCAAGCGCGGCAATGCGGATGCGGTGCGCGCCGGGCTTTGTCTGCGGCCGTCGAACGGCCCGTTGTTTGGCATCGTGGCACGGCTGGTGCACCAGAAAGGCCTGGATCTGGTCGCAGGCGTTGCCAAAGACATCGTTGCTGCCGGCGGGCAGATCGCCATTCTTGGCCTTGGTAGCCCGGAAATCGAAGCGATGCTGAGCCGCACCGCCCGCGCCCATCGCGACGATATTGGCCTGTTGATCGGCTTCAACGACCTGATGGCGAGGCGGATCATCGCCGGCAGCGACTTTTTCCTGATGCCATCACGATTCGAGCCCTGTGGACTGACCCAGATGCAGGCGCAGCGCTACGCCACGCTGCCGGTGGCCCACGCCACCGGCGGCCTGGCCGACACCATCGCGGACGGACGCACCGGCCTGCTGTTTTCGGAACCGTCGGTGGAAGGTTTGCGGGGTGCCTGCCGGCGCGCGTTCGATGTGTTTGCTGACGCGCCGCGTCTGTCGACCATGCGGAAGGCGGCGATGGCGCAATGTTTTGCCTGGCACGCGTCCGCGGCGGCCTATGCCACACTCTACCACCGCTTGTCTGGCCGGTTCGGCGAGCGCGGCGATAGTGCGTCAGCCACATCGGAGCATGTCGAATTCAGTCACCCGCAGCAGCAGGCCAGACGGATCGGCATCTAACCCTGTAGCGGGTTGATTCGCGGCGGAGAATTGGCCATCGGGACGGCCCCGGCTGACAAAAATTCCTTCCCCGAAACCTTGCTCCCGCCGGCCGGCGATTTCGTATCGGATGAGCGATAGATATAACTCATACCTATATGCCCGCCACACCCCCTCGCGGCGCCCTCAGCGAGCAGCTTTTGCGGCCGGTTCGCCACGCGGTTTTGCCGCCGAATCGCGAGTTTTTACCGGATTCGCGGCACCTGGCGCCGGACAAACATGGCCGCCAACCGGCTGGCCGGCC
>DATJEA010000554.1:0-15200 GCA_035497095.1 Acetobacteraceae bacterium
AATTCTGATGTTCCTCAGCCACCTGGTGTTCGGCTGGAACGTCTGGCGCATGACCTACGGCCGCAGCGCCGAGACCATTGCATTGGCACCGCCGCTGGCGGGAGAGGTTGCGTAATGAAAAAGCTGATACTGATCGCCGGCGGGTCGACCGCGGTGTATTTCGTGCTGGCCATGCTGATGGCGGTCGTCCCCGGCTATGCGCTGTCGATGGTGCCACCAGGACCGAACGTCAAGCCGCTCACTCCCATCGAGGCGGCCGGGCGCGACGTCTATGTCGCCAACGGCTGCAGCTATTGCCATACCCAGCAGGTTCGCCCGCTGGCCCAGGATCTGGCGTTCGGCAGGCCCTCGGCGGCCGGCGATTTCGCCTATCAGACGCCCGAACTGCTCGGCTCCGAGCGCACCGGACCCGACCTGACCGATGTCGGCACCAGGCGCGGCAGCGATGTGTGGCAGTACATGCATCTCTACAACCCGCGCGCGGTGGTGCCGCAATCGATCATGCCGTCCTTCGCGTGGATGTTCAAAGTGGTCGACAAGGCGCCCGAGGGCGTAGCCGCGGTGCCGGTGCCGGCGGCCTTCGCCCCGGCCCACGGCGTGGTGATCCCCGACCATGACGCCAAGGTCCTGGTCGCCTATCTGCTGTCGCGCAAGCAACCGTCGCTGCTGCCGCCGACCGCTGCGGCAAGCGCCGCGCCGGCCGCCGCCCCCGCTGCACCGCCCGCCGCCGCGCCGGCGCCAGTTAAACTCGCCGCCAATCCTCCCCCGGCCGCGACGCCCGCAGCCCCCGCCGCCGATGTCGCGCATGGCAAGGAGCTGTACGACAACAACTGTGCGGCCTGCCACCAAGCCACCGGCCTCGGCCTGCCGGGCGCCTTCCCGCCGCTGAAGGGCAATGCGGTGGCCAATGATCCGGACCCCACCGAGCACATCGCGGTGGTGCTGTTCGGCACCCATGACAAGGTCATCGACGGGGTCAAATACGCCAGCCCGATGCCGCCCTGGGGCAGCCAGTTCAGCGACCAGGAGGCCGCCGACATCATCAACTACGAGCGCAGCGCCTGGGGCAATCACGGCAAGCCGGTCACCGCGGCCGAGGTGGCGGCGGTTCGCGCCAAGGGCAAGTAGGCGACGACGATGTGCCAGGTCATCATCGGCCCGTTCTGGGGCAATGTCGCCGTGGTCGCCATCGGCTCGGTGATCACGCTGGCCTGCTTCGCCGCGATGTTCCGCATGCTGTTCCGGCCGGGAGAGCACGATCTCGCCCATGTCAAGAACAGCATCCTGCACGAAGATCGCTGATATCCGCGCCGGCTTTGGCGCCTGCAACAGGAACACCCCATCATGGCAGCGCCACGGGTTCGCATCTATCTGGACGACACGCCGCAGCCGATCGTCGATCAGCCGCTGCCGGCCGATGTCAGGCTCAACACCCTCGACCTCGCCGACGGCCCGCACCGGCTGATCGTGCGGGCGCATGATGCCACCGGCCGGGAGGGCTACGAGGTGATCCCGTTCTCGGTGCAGAACGGCCCCGGCATCGTGCTGTCCGGGCTGCGGCGCAATAGCATCCGCCGCGGCGAAATCGGCTTCAGCGTCGATGCGTTCAGCGCCGATGATCCATTCGACCCGCGCCGGGCCGAGGCACGCTCGCAGATCCCGGCCTGGGTCTGGGTGATGTCGCTGTTCATCGTTGCCTGGACGGTCTGGTACGGCGCCACGATGTGGCATGTGCCGGCGGAATACGCCAACACGCCGACCTATGCGGTCCCCGCGCAGCAGCACCCGGCCGGATGAAGGTTTATTGGTCGGATCTCGACATTACATCGTGTGTACGGACATCGACTGATAAAGGAGATCACGCGATGAATATTCGTCAAATAAAATTTGGTGCGGTAGCTGCCGGCGCCATGCTGTTTTCTGCCGTGGCATTTGCCGCCGGCACTTACGGATCGGCCACCACCAACTGGTTCGGTGGCCCGATCTACGAGGGTGCTCCGGCGCTGGCCGCGACCGCGGCGCTGGTCGAGGCCGGCGGCGGCGCCCAGCATTTCACCTTCTCGCAAGCCCTGGTCTCGATGCTTGGCGAAAAGACGGTCAACGCCGAGGTCGCCAAGCTGACCAGGCAATACGGCGCCAAGGACACCACCGCCTTCGTCAACGGCATGACATTCGCGGTCAAGGATGGCCTCAGGCGCGCCGCCGCCGCCCACGTCACCCTGCCGGCGGCGCCGGCCGACCTGAAGGGTGTGAAACTGGCTGAGGCACTGGTCAAGGCCGGCACCGCCCCGGACGGCGTGTTCTGGTCCGGCTATCTGTTCGACGTGGCGCTGTCGCACACCATTCATGTCGAGGTGATGGCCGACATCGATGCCAAGTCCGGCCACGCCGCCGACATGAACACCCACCGCATCCTCAACCAGGCGATGTATGACGTGGGGCAGGCGCTGCACGTGAAAGACGTGAAGCTGTCGCCGATGCACTGAACCTGGCGACGAGCCTATGATAGCGCGCCGGCGGAGCGATTCGCCGGCGTGCTATTGTGTATCCGGCGCCCACTGGCCGGGCCGGCCGTAACCGTGGCAACATCGCGGCTATGCAGCACGCCACCGTCACCCCCCCATTCGTCACCGAACCGAAACCGCCGCGCGACGCCGAGCAGGTGATGCTGCCCGGCGTCGGCCTGTCCGGCATCTGGCGGCTGGTGGCCGACAACCCCGGCCCGATGACCTATCACGGCACCAACACCTGGCTGATCGAAGCGGTCGACGGCTTCAGCGTGCTCGACCCCGGGCCGGACGACGCGTCGCATCTGGCCGCCATCCTGGACGCCACGCACGGCCGCATCGCGCGCATCCTGCTGAGCCATACCCATGCCGATCACCTGGCCGGACTGCCGGCGCTGGTGGCCGCCACCGGGGCGCCGAGCTATGGCTTCCATAGCCCGCAAGATACTGGATTCGTTCCGGATCATCCGCTGGCCGATGGCGATGTGGTGGCCGGCTGGACGGCGCTGCACACGCCCGGCCACGCCAGCGACCATCTGTGCTTCGCGCGCGATGACGGGGTGGTGTTCAGCGCCGACCACATCATGGGCTGGTCCACCACTGTGGTCAGCCCGCCGCATGGCGACATGGTGGCGTATTTCGCCAGCCTGGACCGCATGCTGGCGCGCGACGACCGCATCTACCTGCCCGGCCACGGCCCGGCGATCACCGATCCGCGCGGCTATACGCGGTTCCTGCGCAACCACCGGGTGCAGCGCGAGCGCGGCATCCTGGCCGAACTGGCGACCGGCCCGAAAACCACGGCGGCGCTGACCAAGGCATTGTATTCGCAGGTGAATCCCGCTCTGCACCGGGCCGCCGAGCGCAACGTGATCGCCCATCTGGACAAGCTGCGCGCCGAGGGCCGGGCGCGGCTTGAGGGGGATGTGTGGCGGTTATGATAGCCAGGGCGGGGTGGGTAGATTCTTGCTGCGCAGGAATTCCGGGTTGAACAGCTTGGACTGGTAGCGGGCACCGCCGTCGCACAGGATGGTGACGATAGTGTGGCCGGGACCCATTGATTTTGCTACACGAATCGCCGCCGCCACGTTGATTCCGGCCGACCCGCCAACCGACAGGCCCTCGTGGATCAGCAGGTCGTAGATCTGCTCCAGCGCCTCCGGGTCGGGGATCCGCTCGGCGTCGTCGATCGGCGCGCCCTCCAGGTTGGCCGGCACCCGCGACTGGCCGATGCCCTCGGTGATGGAACTGCCTTGTACGCTGAGATCATTGGATTTTACCCAGCCGTACAGGGCGCTACCCTCGGGGTCGGCGAGCACGATGCGCACATCCCGGTTGCGCTGCTTCAGCGCCATGGCGACGCCGGCCAGCGTGCCGCCGGTGCCGCAGGCGGCGGTGAAAGCGTCAATTTTTCCCCCGGTTTGCGCCCAGATTTCCGGCCCGGTGGTGTTAAAATGTACCTGTCTGTTGGCCAAATTGTCGAACTGGTTGGCCCAGACGGCGCCCATTTCCTCGGCCAGCCGGCGCGAAACATGCACGTAATTGCCCGGATCGCGGTATGGTTTGGCCGGTACGAGGCGCAGATCGGCACCGATCATACGCAAAAACTCGATCTTCTCGCTGCTCTGCGTCTCCGGCATAACTATCACGCATTTGTAACCAAGTGCGTTGCCGACCAGGGTCAGGCCGATGCCGGTATTGCCGGCGGTGCCCTCGACGATGGTGCCACCGGGCGGCAGCGCGCCGCTGGCCTCGGCGTCCTGGATGATGCCGAGCCCGGCGCGGTCTTTCACCGAGCCGCCGGGGTTCATGAATTCGGCCTTGCCGAGGATGTTGCAGCCGGTTGCCTGCGAGGCGCGGCGCAGGCGGATCAGCGGCGTGTTGCCGATGGCGCCGAGCAGGCCGGCAGCGGGAGAAGGCGCTTGTGTGGGATCGTTGTCCATGAAATCGTGCGGCCCTTCGCAGTCGTTGAACGAAGCACTCATAAGGACTCTTGAGATGGTTGAAAATGTTGCCCCGCGCAAGGTGTGGGAGATGTTGCAGACCGACGCCACCGCGCAACTGGTGGATGTGCGCACCGATGTGGAGTGGAACTTCGTTGGCCTCACCGATCTGGCGGCGGCCGGCAAGCAGCCGGTGCTAATTCCGTGGCAGGTCTATCCGCAGATGGCGGTGAACCCCGACTTCGTGGCGCAGGCGCAGCAGGCCGGCCTCGCCCCGGAGCAGCACATCTTCTTCCTGTGCCGCACCGGCGTGCGCTCGCTGGCGGCCGCGAAGGCGATGCAGGCGGCCGGGTTTGCCCATGTCTACAACATCGCCGACGGCTTCGAGGGGCCGCCGGACGGTGACGGGCATCGCGGCCAGGTGGCGGGCTGGAAGGCCTCGGGGCTGCCCTGGCGGCAGAAATAGGGCGCGGCGCAGCGGAGGCCGGGTCCACTCCGGACCGACCTTACTGCGTGAGCCCCAGCAGTTGCCGCAAGTCGCGGCTCGGCACGGTGAGGTCGGCCAGGGTGACGTCGTCCAGTACCGCGAGGAAGGCGGCCAGCGCGCGTTGCAGGGTGTGGCGCAGGCGGCAGGCGGGGCCGAGGCAGCAGCCGCTGTTCGAGGACAGGCATTCGACCAGCGCCATGTCGGGCTCGGTGCGGCGGATGACGGTGCCGAGATTGATCTCCGACGGCAGCCGGGCCAGGCGGATGCCGCCGTTGCGGCCGCGCAGCGTGGTGATGTCGCCGGCCTGGGCCAGCATGTTGACCACCTTGGTCAGGTGGGTCTCGGAGATCGCATAGGCCTGGGCGATGTCGGTGATGCGCACCGGTGTGGTGCTGTCCGGGCGGACCGCCAGATACATCAGGGTGCGCAGCGTGTAGTCGCTGAAATTGGTGAGGTGCATGGCGCCGCGGCGGTCCGGTTCAGACCGGCGCCGTCATCACCCGGCCGAGGCTGGCGGCGGGCGGGCGTTCGCCGGGGCGGTGGAAGACCGCCAGTTGCAGGCTGGCGGCGATGCGGCTCGCCTTGTCGCCGAAAGCGGCGGCCAGCGGCGGCGGGAACAGGCTGGCCGCGGTGGCGTGGAACAGGTCCAGCCAGCGTGGGAACAAATCGGGCGCGATGCCGGCGACGGCGCGATGCACGGTGACCGGATTGCCGCTATAGCGCCCGGTGGCGAGCATCACCGAGGACCAGAAGGCGCACATGCGGTTCAGATGGGCCGGCCAGCCGGCTTCGGTGATGGCGGCGCCGAACACCGGCCCCAGCTCGGCATCGGCGCGCACCCGCTCATAGAAGCGGTGCACCATCGCCTGGATGCTGGCCTCGTCGATTGCAGTGAACTCCGGCACGGATATGCTAGCTCCGGAAGATCAGATAGGCGGCAATGACCAGCACCAGGTTCCACACCAGCATGTTGATGAGGGTGCGGACCATCATGCGGTCGTCCTCCTCGTTCATGTGCATCAACTGGCAGAACGCGTTACCGGGGGCGAGGAAGGCTTGCAGTGCATAGTGAGCCATGACGGCGTGCCTTGTTTTATAGGATGAGCCTGAAATCCATATTATGTGGCGCATCGCTAAAAGCAAGATTTAAAATTCATCTTATCGGAATTTCACGGAGCATTGTACAGAATCCGGATCACCACGAACCATGGATAACGCTGGTCGACCACGCCGTTGGCATCGGCCAGCCGGCCGTCCGGCGTGGTGGGGACGTGGGTGAGGGCCACCGAGTCTTCCACGTTGCCGCCGATGACGCTGATCTGGCCTGGCGTGGCGGCGACCACGATGGCGCAGTGGCTGGGGAGACGCGGCGCCGGCAGGGCGGCGAAGCTGATGCCGGCGGCGCCGGCGCGGCCGGTGCAGACCAGGTCGCCGGGTTGCGGGGCGTAGGCGTCGGGCGCCTCGGCGGAGACCACCAGGCCGCTGGTCTGGCCGAGCGACATGCGGCGGGCGGCGTTGATATAGGCGGCGTGGTCGGGGGCGGACGGAAAGCGGGTGCCGGCGCCGGCGATGCGCATCACGTAGGAGATGAACGCGGCGGACCAGGCATATTGCCCGTCATCCTGGCGCGGGAATACCTGGCCGCTGGCGTCGTGGCGGCCGGTCCAGCCATCTTCCGGGCGGCCGGCATCCTGGCCGAGATACCAGTACAGGCCGACCCGCTGCCATAGCCCGGCGTCGCGCTCCGGCTTGTCGCGGGTGGGGTCGGGCGGCACCGGGATGCGCGGGTCGGAATCGTCGACGCGCTCACCCCACAGCCGCCACTCGCCAAGCGCGATCGCCACCGCGTTGCTGCGGCTGAACAACTGATAGGGCACGCGGGCGAAGGGCGGCAGATGCGCCAGCGGGTCGGGGCGCTGCGGCGTGGTGCAGGCGGCTGGCAGCAGCAGCGCTAGCAAAGCAAGCAGCGGGGCTCTGCCCCGCACCCCGCCAAGGGCCGGGCCCTTGGAACCCATCCACGAGGTCCAGGGGCTCGGCCCCTGGTGGGGTGCGGGGCAACGCCCCGCTGCTTGCTTAACGGTCATTGGTCATGAACGGGTTCTCGACGCGGGGCCAGAACGGGATGGTGCGTTTGGTGAACGGGATAGCGGCGTAGTCGGGGGCGATGGCGCCGTTGGTGGCGACGTAGCGGACGGCTTTGGCCAGCGGGGCGAAGCCGGCGTAGAAATGCTGGGTGGATTTGACCACCACGATGTGTTTGTCGGCGAGCGTGCAGCCGAGGCCGGTGAAGGCGTCCTGGTGGAACACCTGGCCGCGCCGGGTGGTGAGGATGATGTGGATGCCGCCGTCAGTTTCCACCCAGGCGCTGCGGCCGAACGGCGAGCGGCCGCCGGCCAGGCCGCCCTGGTCGTGGTCTTCGCGCAGGCCGCGCACGGTGATGTGCAGGTCGAGCGGCATTCCCGAGGCGGTGCCGCATTTGCCGCCGATGCGCAGGTCGAAGGCGGCGCCCTGGCCGGCCTCGAAGCAGAATTGCACCGCGACCGGGTCCCAGAAGCAGCCGATGGCGGCGCGGCCGATGCCGCGGGCGACCATGCGGGCGAGGATTTCGGTGTTGTCGCTGGGGGCGCCGCCGCCGGCGTTGTCGGCGACGTCTGCCAGCACGATCGGGCCGGGGGCGTTCTGGGCAGCGTCGAGTGCTTCGTCGATGCTGTCGTGGTGGGTGCTGGTGGCGATGCGCAGGTCCCAGATTTCCTGGCCGAGCTGGTCGGCCATCGCCTGGGCAGCCGGCATGTTGTCGTCGGCGACCACGACGATTTTGGCGCCGACATCGGCGACGTCGCCCCAGGGGAAGCCGTGCGCGAAGCTGACCGAGAGGATGCCGTTTTTGCCTTCCAGCGCCTGCATGCGGGCGACGAAGGTTTTCATCGGCTCGACCGGGGTGCGCCACATGGTGACCATGCGGCAGTCGTGATAGGCGATCACCGGCTTCACCTCGCCGCGCCTGGCCGCCAGGCACAGCGCGTAGAGTTCGCGGGCGCGGTCGGCGACGTCGATATGCGGGTATTCCTTGTAGGTGATCAGCACGTCGACCACCTGGCGGATCCGTTCGGTGAGGTGGCAGTGCAGGTCGAGCTCGAGGCCGATCACCGCGTTCGGGCCGACGATTTCGCGGATGCGGGCGCAGGTGTCGCCCTCGCAATCGTCGGTGCCGTAGGCGACCATGGCGCCGTGCATCTTCATCAGCACCACGTCGATGGGGCCGCCGGCGCCGGTATGGGCGGCGCGCAGATCGTCGAGGATGGTGTCGCGCAATTCTTCGTAGACGTTGGCCAGCGTGGTGCCGGCCGGCTCGGCGACGGCGCAGACGCTCTCGGTGAGGCTGTGGCCGTCGCTTGTCGCCAACTCGCGCCAGGCGATCAGCGCGATACTGCCGTGCGAGGCCGGGTGCAGGCTGGCATCGCGGCGGAAATAGCCGCGTTCACGGAATGAGGCATGGCCGGTGGGGATCGGCGAGAAGGTGTTGGTCTCGGTGGCGAGGGTGGCCATGAACAGATGCATCGCGGGGCGCCTTTTTCGCGGGAGGGCGCAGACTAGGGTGTTTCCGGCGGCGTGAAAATCGCACTAGGCTGTGGCGGTCCATGGGTGTGAGTGAACCGCCGGTGTCGCTGCTCGATATGCCTGCCCCGCCTCCGAAATTGCCCGGCGCCAAGGTGCCGGTGCCGCCGGGCGAAGTGTTCGCGATTGCCCAGGAATATATGGAGGCCGGGCGGCTGGATGCGGCCGAGCGGATGCTGGGCCACATCCTGGCGGTGGCGCCGGAGCAGCCGGAGACGCTGCATCTGATGGGGCTGGTGGCGCATAAGCGCGGCGATGGCGCGGCGGCGCTGGCGCTGCTGGAGCGGTCGGTGGCGCAGGGCAGCACGCGGCCGGTGCATTGGCGCAACCTGTCCGAGGTGTGCCGGGTGCAGGTGAAGCTGGACCGGGCGCTGGCCGCCGGGCGGCGGGCGGTGGCGCTGGACCCGGCCGAGGCGCTGGGGCTGTTCAACCTGGCAATGGTGTATTTCGATCGGATGGAGCTGGGGCCGTGCATCGCCTCGGCGCGGGCGGCGCTGGACCTGAAGCCCGATCTGCCGCAGGCGCGGATGAAGCTGGCGCAGGCGCTGCTGGCCAATGGCGAGTTGGCCGAGGGGTGGAAGCATTACGAGTGGCGCTACCGGATTCCGGGAGCGGCGCCGCTGATGCCGGCGGTGAGCCAGCCGCAATGGGACGGGAGCGCGCTGGGCGAGCAGCGTCTGCTGCTGGTGGCCGATCAGGGGTTCGGCGACGTGATCCAGTTCGCGCGCTATCTGCCCTGGGTGATGGCGCGCTGCCCGAATGTGGTGGTGGCGTGCAGCCCGGAGATCGCGCCGGTGCTGAACGAGATGCAGCCGCAACTGGCGAATTTCACCCGCTGGGAGACGATTCCGCCGTTCGCCGCCTATTGCCCGTTCTCCGGCCTGCCGCGGCTGCATGGCACGACGCTGGAGAATATTCCCGGCGGCATTCCCTATCTGGCGCCCGACCCGGAGCGGCTGGGGCGGTGGAGGGCCAGGCTGGATGCGGCGCTGCCGGCGGGGGCGAAGCGGATCGGCATCGCCTGGGCCGGGCGGCCGACGCATAACAACGACCGCAACCGCTCGGTGGCGCTGGCCGCGCTGGCGCCGCTGGGGCGGGTGCCGGGAACGGCGTTCGTCTCGTTGCAGAAGGGGCCGGCGGCCGCCCAGGTGGCGGGGTTCGGCGCGCCGCTGCTGAACCTCGATGCCGAGATCGTGGATTTTCTCGATACCGCGGCGATCATCGGCAACCTCGATCTGCTGGTGACGGTGGATACCGCAATCGGCCACCTGGCCGGGGCGATGGGGCGGCCGGCCTGGGTGATGCTGCCGTTCGCGCCGGACTGGCGCTGGCTGGTGGGGCGGGCGGACAGCCCTTGGTATCCGTCGCTGCGGCTGTTCCGGCCGGCGGCGCCGCGTGGCTGGGACGGGCTGATTGCGCAGGTGGCCGACGCGCTGCTGCGGTTCTCGGCTGGCGCGGCGGCGTGAGGCGCCTCTATAGTGGCGGCAATCGGGACTGAACACCGTAAGGGAGGACGGGCTATGCACGCATCTCGCCGCATGATTCTGCGTTCCATCGGCGCCGGCGGCCTGGCGCTGCCGTTCCTGCACACCGGCGCACGAGCCGAGCGGGTGCCCGGCACCATCGTGTTCGGGCTGTCCACCTATCCGCCGAACACCCAGCCCTGGGCCAATACCGGCACCGCCTCGGTGACCGTGAAGCTGCAGATGTATCGCGGGCTGCTGTCGTACAATGCCGACGGCACGCTGCGCGGCGAACTGGCGGAAAGCTGGAAATCGGACGGCGGCACCGGCTGGACGTTCACGCTGCGCGACGCGGTGTTCCATAACGGCAAGAAGGTCACCTCGGCGGACGTGAAGTGGACGCTGGAGCAGGTGGCCGATCCGAAATCCACCGCCTATCTGCGCAACGCGATCCGCCAGATCGTCAAGGTCGAGACGCCGGACGACAAAACCGTGCGGCTGATCACCAAGGAGCCGAACGCGGTGCTGCCGGAGACGCTGGCCAATCCGCATATGCCGATCATCGCCGCCGGGTCCACCGATGATCACGGCGAGCCGGTCGGCGCCGGACCGTATGTAACCACGGCGAACGAGCGCGGCGTGTCGATCGAGATGGCGGCGTTCGACAAATTCTATCGGCCGGGGCTGCCGAAAACCAAGAAGCTGCGGTTCGTCGCCTATGCCGACGAGAATCTGCGGGTGGCGGCGTTGCAGGCCGGCGACGTGGATATCATCGAATACGTGCCGTGGCAGTCGATGGACGCGATCGATGCCGACCCGAAGCTCTCGATGCAGACCGTCGACGGGCCGTTCATGGCGCTGTCGTTCAATGGCGGTCAGGGGCCGTTCAAGGACAAGCTGATCCGCCAGGCGGTGGCCTACGCGATCAAGCGCGAGGATATCGTGAAGGCGGCGTTCTACGGCCGCGGCAATGTGCTGGAGGGGATTCCGATCGCCCATTCCAGTCCGTTCTTCGACAAGGCGCGCTCCGAGCACTGGAAATACGATCCGGCCAAGGCCAAGGCGCTGCTGGCCCAGGCCGGGCAGCCGAACGGCTTCGCCTGCACGCTGCTCTCCACCGCGCAGTACGGCATGCATAAATCCACCGCCGAGGTGGTGCAGCAGAGTCTGGCCGGCATCGGCGTACAGGTGACGCTGAAGCTGCCGGACTGGGCGACGCGGGTGAGCCTGGGCAATCGCGGCCAGTACGAATTCGTCGTGCAGGGCACCACGGCGGACAATAACGACCCGGACGGGCTGGCCTCGGTGCTGGACAGCAGCCTGCCGGCGAATAATGCCCGCAGCGTCAATCTGCCGGTGCCGAAGATCCACGAATTGTTCGCCAAGGGGCGGGAGGAGTTCGACCAGGGGAAGCGTAAGGCGATCTATGCCGAGTTGGAGGAGCGGGCGCTCGATATGTGCCCACTGGTCGGGCTGGCCTGGCGGGCGCAGGGTTATGCGATGGCGAAAAATCTGGTGGGTTTCCGCAATCTGCCGGCGGCGATGACGTTCTTCTCCGGGCTGACGCTGGAGGAAACCCATTTCGCATAGATCGGGCGCAGCCGGGGAGGAAGGCGATTGAGTCACTGGGACGACGGCTACGTTACCAACGTGTCGTACACGGCGGGGTTCTACCGCGAGATCACGCCGAGCTGGCTCGCCTTCACGGCATTGCTGCTGGGGCATCGGCACCCCGATCTGCGCCGGCCGTTCCGCTGGGCGGAGCTTGGCTGCGGCCAGGGCTTCACCGCCACCGTGGCTGCCGCCTGCCATCCGCAGGCCGAGTTCTGGGGGTTCGATTTCAACCCCTCGCATATCGACAACGCAACCCATCTGGCCGCCGCCGCCGGGCTCGACAACCTGCATTTCCGCGAGGCCTCGTTCGCCGAGCTCGCCGAGGCGGCCGAGGGCGCGCTGCCGCAGTTCGACTTTATCGTGCTGCACGGCATCTGGTCCTGGGTGTCGGGCGAGCAGCAGGCGCATCTGGCACGCTTCATCCGCCGGCAACTGGCGCCTGGCGGGCTGGTCTATGTCAGCTACAACACCATGCCGGGCTGGGGCGCCATGGCGCCGGTGCAGCGCCTGCTGCGCCTGGTGGCGGCACAGCATCCCGGCCCGGCGCATCTGGCGGTGCCGGCGGCGATCGAGTTCCTGCTGAAGCTGGCCCATACCGATGCGCTGTTCTTTCAGCAGAACGCGTTACTGGTGACCCGGCTGGAGAAATTGGCGGCGCACGATGCGCGCTATGTGGCGCATGAATACCTCAACGCGGTGTGGGAGCCGAGCAGCTTCGACCAGGTGAATGCGGCGATGGATGAGGCCCGTTGCGGCTTCATCGGCAGCGCCACGCTGGTGGACAACATGGATGCGCTGGCGGTGCCGCCGGGCGTCGGCAAGCTGATCGGCGAGACCACCGACGTGGTGATGCGCGAGATGCTGCGCGACATCGGCGCCGGGCGCGCGTTCCGCCGCGATGTATATCGCCGCGGCACCGATCAGCCGGTCGCCGGCGAGCATATGGAGATGCTGGAGGCGATCACCATCGCCGGCACCGGGCGGGAGCGCGAGCGCGACTTCCAGATTGCCACCGGGATCGGCCAGGCCACGCCGAGCGCCGAAATCTATCACCCGGTGCTGGAGCGGCTCGCCGCCGGGCCGCTCAGCATGCGCGAATTGCGCGCGATGCCGCATATGCAGGGCCAGGCGATGTCCGAGGCGTTGCAGGTGGTGGCGTTCCTGACCGCCGCCGGGATCGCACATCCCGCGTTCGCCGGCGCGCTGGACGGTGCCGCGCTGGACGCCTGCGGCCGGCTCAACCGGCAGATCGGGCTGGAGAACATGCGCGGCGGGGTGACGAATTTTCTCGCCGCGCCGCGGCTCGGCAGCGGGCTCAACATCGACCCGGTGGAGACGCTGCTGCTGACCGAACTGGCGGCGCCGGAGCCGCCGGATATCGGCGCGCTGACCGGTCGGGTGCTGGCGGTGCTGGCCAAGACCGGCCGCTCGGTGATGCGCGACGGCGCGGTGCAGAGCGACCCGGCGGCGGCGCGGATCACCATGATGGAGACGGTGACCCGCATCGTGAATGACCGGGTGCCGGTGCTCCGCCGGCTGGGGATTCTGCCGTAGCGGGTTATGCCTGCGCCAGGCGCGCCGCGATGGCGGCGACCACGCCGGCCCAGTCGCTATACGCCGGCTGGCGGAACTGCCGCAGCGACGGATACCACGGGCTGTCATCGCGCCGCCGCAGCCAGCGCCATTCGCTGTCGTGGCGGTTCAGCAGCCAGACCGGGCGGCCGCAGCAGCGGCCCCGGCGCTTCCAGCACCTCGCGAGCGTGGCGGGCGACCAGCGGCACGTAGCGGCAGAATTGCAGCGTATCGCTGATGCCCTGCTCGGCATGCGGCAGCACGGTGCCGCCGGGCGGGCGGCTACAGTCCCAGCGCGGCTGCGGGAAATCCCGCCGATGCGCCGCCGGGCTGCGCCAGCGCCATTCATATTCCCGCCAGCCCTGGCGCAGCTGGCCGTCCTGCAACAGCGCCTCGGCCAGCCCGAGATGCGCGTCGGACTGGTCGGGGCTGAGCGCGATGGCGCGGCGATGGCTGGCGATCGCCTCCGGCAGCCGGTGCAGCGCTTTCAGCGCCATGCCGCGATTGGCCAGCGCCTCCACACATAGCCCGGCTGGGCGGGAAATGCGGCATCATAGGTAGCCAGCGCCTGCTGCTGCTGGCCAGCGGCGGCGGCTTCGTGCGCCCGATTGTACAGTACGCCGGGATGCGGCTCGGCCAGCTCGGCCAGCGCGGTGCAGAGGGCGGCCAGCGGCGCCTCCCAGGCGCCGGGCGCGCGCTGGCGGAACTGCCGCAGGCTTGGGTACCACGGGCTGTCGTCACGGCCGCGCAGCCAGCGCCAGTCACTGTCCCAGCGGTTCAGCAGCCAGACCGGCCGGCCCAGCGCGCCGGCCAGATGCGCCACCGCGGTATCGACGCTGATCACCAGGTCGAGCCCGGCGACCAGCGCCGCGGTATCGGCCAGGTCGTGCAACTCGCCGGTCCAGTCATGCAGCAGCAGGCCGGGCGGCGGCGTCTGGCGGGCCGCCTCGCCCTTTTGCAGCGAGACGAAGCTGACCCCGGCGATCTCGGCCAGCCCGGCGAATTGCGCCAGCGCCAGCGACCGCCGCCGGTCGGTCAGCGCCGGCGAGGCGCGGCCGCCGAGTAGCGGATTGCCGGCCCAGACCAGCCCGACCTTCAGCCCCGGCAGCGCCGCCAGCCGGCCGGCCCAGCGCGCGGCTGCCTCCGGCTCGGCGTGCAGATACGGCATGTCGCCGGGAAGGTTCGCCAGGGTTATCCCCAGCCGGTGCGGCAGGCCGAGCAGCGAGCAGGTGGCGTCATGCGGCGGCAGCGCGGCGCCCGGCGGCTGCACCCGCACCCGCCCGCTGCGCACCGGCGCCAGCGTTGCCAGCAGCCGTTGCAGGCTGCGCGGCGCCTCCAGCACCACCGGCCGGCGGGCGGCGGCCAGCGCCAGGAATCGGGCGAATTGCAGCGTGTCGCCCAGCCCCTGCTGCGCGTAGACCAGCAGCGTGCCGTCGCCTTGCGTGCCGTCCCATCCTGTCGCGCTGTCGAAGCGCCGCCCGGCGATGCCAAGCGGGGTGCGGTCCCACCACTCGGCCTCCGCCCAGCCTTCCTGGTAGCGCCCCTCGCGCAGCAGCAGCAGGCCGAGGCTGTAATGCGCCTCGGCCAGCGCCGGCCCGGCCAGCCCGGCGGCAGGGGCCAGCACCTCGCGATAGCAGGCGATCGCCGTGTCCGGGTCGCTGGGGGCCAGCGCGCCGGCCAGGTTGGTGAGCGCCGCCGGATAGCCGGGCCGCAGCGCCAGCGCGCGGCGATGGCTGGCCGCCGCCCCGGCCCGGTCGTTCAGCGTCAGCAGCGAGCAGCCGAGATTGCTATGGATGTCCGCCGCGTCCGGCTGTAGCGCCAGCGCCCGACGGTATGCGGCCACCGCGCCGTGGCTGTCGCCCAGCGTCTGCAGCGCGATGGCGAGGTTGTTGTGGGTGCTGGCGTCCTCTGGCCGCAGCGCCGCGGCGGCGCGAAAGCTGGCGGCGGCGGCTTCGGTCTCGCGGCGGCCGAACAGCAGCCGGCCGAGCCGCTGATGGGC
>DATJEA010000555.1:0-2795 GCA_035497095.1 Acetobacteraceae bacterium
CCAACACCGGCACCCTGTTCGCCAGCCCCGACGAAGGCGAGACCTGGGCCACCATCGCCCAGCACCTGCCGCCGATCCACTCGGTGGAGACCCTGGTGCTGCCCGCCTGATGCGCGTGCTGCTGCCCGCCTCGCTCACCCGGCTGTTCCCCGGCAGCCCGGCCGAACTGGAGCTTGAGGCGGCGACGGTGGCCGAGCTGATCGCCGGGCTGGACACACGCTGGCCCGGCATGCGCGATCGTCTTTGCGACGCCACGCCGGCGCTGCGCCGGCACATCAACATCTTCGTCGAGGGCCGCCGCGCCCGGCTGGATACCAGGCTGCCGCCGGGCGAGGAGGTGGTGATCCTCACCGCGATCAGCGGCGGCTAGGCGGCGCCCCGCCCGATGGACGAAGCCCTGCTGCGGTGCCAGCATGTGCTGCATGAACACTGCCCTTTCGCCCCGCATCCGCGCCACCGGCCTGCCGCCGATCCCCGCCGCCCGCGTATGGGCCGCGCGCTATTCCGGCGCCGCCGGCTCGGCGATCGACCTGACCCAGGCGGTGCCCGGCTATCCCGCCCACCCCGACCTGCTGGCCCGCATCAGCCAGGCCGCCGGCACCGCCGCCGCCGCCGGCTATGGCGATATCGACGGCGATCTGCCATTGCGCGAGGCCCTCGCCGCCGATCTCACCCTCACCTATGGCGCGCCGATCACCGCCGCCGATGTCGCCATCACCGCCGGCTGCAACCTGGCCTTCACCATGGCGATGACCGCGCTGGCCGGCACCGGCGAGGCGGTGATGCTGCCGGCGCCGTGGTATTTCAATCACCACATGGCGCTCACCATGCTGGGCATCGAGACCATCCCGCTGCCCTGCGCCGCCGATGCCGGCTTCATCCCCGATGTTGAGACCGCCACGGCCCTGCTCACGCCGGCCACCCGCGCCATCCTGCTGATCACCCCCAACAACCCGACTGGCGCCATCTACCCGCCCGAGACCATCGCCGCCTTCGCCGCATTGTGCCGCGAGCGCGGCCTGTGGCTGGTGCTCGACGAAACCTACCGCGACTTCCTGCCCGAGGGTGCCGCCGCGCACGCCCTGTTCAACGCCCCCGGTTGGCGGGACAACGTGATCCAGCTTTACTCGTTCTCGAAATCCTACTGCATCCCCGGCCATCGCATCGGCGCCATCACCGCCGGCCCGGCCGCCCGCGCCGAACTGCTGAAGGTGCTGGACACCATGCAGATCTGCCCCGGCCGCGCGCCGCAGACCGCGCTGGCCTGGGCGGTCGAGGCGCTGCGGCCCTGGCGCGGCGCCAACCGCGCCATCATGGCCGAACGCGCTAGCGCCTTCCGCGCCGCCGTGGCGCCACTGGCCGGCTGGAAGCTCGATGCGCTGGGCGCCTATTTCGCCTATCTCCGCCTGCCCGAGCACGCGCCGGACGCCATGCGGAGCGCCGAACTCCTCGCCGCCGAGCATGGGCTGATGACGCTGCCCGGCCCGTTCTTCGGACCCGGCCAGAGCCGCCATCTGCGGCTTGCGTTCGCCAACGCCGATCTGCCGATGATCGCCCAGGTGCCGCAACGTTTGGCGAGGCTGTAGGAAGTCATCCATTGGAGCGTACGACCTCTCCGCCCCGTCGATGTTGCAAGGCGGTTGAAAGTTTTTTGGTCCTTTTTTCCAAAAAAGGACTGCTTCCTTGCTACCCTGTTCGCAACCCCAGGAGACCCGCCGATGCGCGCCGCCATCATGCATGCCGCCCACCAGCCGCTCACCATCGAAGAGGTCCAGGTCGCCAAGCCGAAGCGCCGCGAGGTGCTGGTCCGCACCGCCTTCGCCGGCTTGTGCCACAGTGACCTGCATTTCATGGAGGGGCTGTATCCGCATCCGGTGCCGGCCATCCTCGGCCATGAATCGGCCGGCGTCGTCGAGCAGGTCGGCGAGGACGTCACCTATCTGAAGCCCGGCGACCACGTCATCTCCTGCCTGTCGGTGTTCTGCGGCACCTGCGACCAGTGCACCACCGGCCACCCGAATCTGTGCAACAACACCGAGGTGAAGCTGGTTGCCGGCGCCGCGCGGCGCTACAGCTGGAAGGGCCAGCCGGTGCATCAGTTCAAGAACCTGTCCTCGTTCGCCGAACAGATGCTGGTGCATGAGAACGCGCTGGTGAAGGTAAGCGACGACGTGCCGCTCGATATCGGCGCGCTGGTCGGCTGCGGCGTGGTCACCGGCGTCGGCGCGGTGTTCAACGCGGCGCGGGTCGAGGCCGGCACCACGGTCGCGGTGATCGGCTGCGGCGGCATCGGGCTGTCGGCGGTGAACGGCGCCGCGGTGGCCGGCGCCAGCCGCGTCATTGCCATCGACACGGTAGCCTCCAAGCTGGAAATCGCCCGCGAAATGGGCGCCACCGACACCATCAACGCCTCCAACGTCGACGCGGTGGCAGCGGTGCGCGACCTCACCGGCGGCGGCGTGCATTATTCGTTCGAAGCGCTTGGCTCGAAGAAGACCGCCGAGCAGAGCTTCGAGATGCTGCGTCCGGGCGGGTTGGCCACCATCATCGGCATGGTGCCGTTCGGCACCAGGATCGAGCTGCACGGCGCCGATTTCCTCAGCGACCGCAAGATCCAGGGCACCTCGATGGGCGGCAACCGCTTCCGGGTGGACATGCCGCGCATGCTGACCCTATGGCAGCAGGGCCGCCTGAAGCTCGATCACCTGGTCACCGGCCATATCAAGCTGGAACAGATCAACGAGGGTTACGCGGCACTGAAATCCGGCGCGCCGGTGCGCAACATCGTCAAGTTC
>DATJEA010000556.1:0-1666 GCA_035497095.1 Acetobacteraceae bacterium
TCCACCAGGTCCAGCCGCGGCGCAGGGGAATTGTCGCCCGCCAGGATGGCCTGCACCGAACCCGGCGCGATGGTGACGGGAATGCGGCTGTTGATGTCGGTGAGCAGGACGACCCAGGCGGTACGCTTGCCGGTGAGATAGACGCGCCCGATCATGCCTTTGTCGTCCAGCACCGCCTGACCGGCCTTGGCGCCGTTGTCGGCGCCGGCATCCAGGATCATGGTGCGCAGGAACGGACGGCTGGCGCGCCCGATCACCCGTGCCAGAAGAGCGTTGAGGCGCGGGTCGGGCACGGCATGCAGCAGCGCCTCGTAATGGCGGACGCGGCCTTGCAGCACCACCGAGGTGTTGCGCCATTGCCGGAGGCGGGCATTCTCCTCCTTGAGGCGGAGATTTTCACTATAGACGGTGAATATCTGGCCGATGGAGCCGACCCAGCGTTCGACCCCATCGAGCGGGGCGTGCACCTCTTCAAGCAGGGGCGCCATCCAGTCGGTGATGTGGGCGCGGGCCTGGTCGAACAGCCCGCTCTGCGCCTTGCCCGCCAGCACCAGAACCACCGCAAGCACCAGCACGATGACCAGGGGAAGCTGGGCATTGCCGCGGCGAGCGATCTTCCAGGTGCCGTTGGCCATGTGCGCGCGGCTCCTACCCGCGTCCTTGGATCAGAATGCCGTGGACAGAATGTGACGCATGCCCTTGGTGTTTTCGAGAACGCGCCCCGTGCCCAGCGCGACGCAGGACAAGGGGTCGTCGGCGATGGAGACCGGCAGCCCGGTTTCGTCGCGCAGCACCTGGTCGAGATTGGCCAGCAGCGAGCCGCCGCCGGTCAGGACGATGCCCTTGTCGACGATGTCGGCCGCCAGTTCCGGCGGCGTCGCTTCCAGCGCGACCTTCACCGCCTCGACGATGGCGCTGGTCGGTTCGGCCAGGGCTTCGGCGATGTGACGCTGGGTGATGGTGATTTCCTTCGGGACCCCGTTGAGCAGGTCGCGGCCCTTGATCTCCATGGTGGTGCCGCTGCCGTCTTCGGGCAGCGCGGCGGAGCCGATCTCTTTCTTGATGCGCTCGGAAGACGCTTCGCCGATCAGCAGATTCTGGTGGCGGCGGATATAGGCGATGATCGCCTCGTCCATCTTGTCGCCCACGCTGAGCACCGCCACTTCGGTGGTGCCGCCGCCGATATCGACCACCATCGAGCCGGTGGGCTCGCTGACCGGCAGGCCGGCGCCGATGGCGGCGGCCATCGGCTCCTCGATCAGATAAACACGGCGGGCGCCGGCCGAGAGCGCCGATTCCTGGATCGCGCGGCGCTCGACGGCGGTGGAACCGCTGGGGACGCAGACGATAATCATGGGATTGGCGAAGGAGCGGCGGTTATGCACCTTGCGGATGAAGTGCTTGATCATCTCCTCCGCCACCTCGAAGTCGGCGATGACGCCATCGCGCATCGGGCGGATGGCCTCGATGTTGCCGGGGGTACGCCCCAGCATCATCTTGGCGTCGTTGCCGACGGCTCGGACCGATTTCTTGCCGCCGCGGGTGGTGATGGTGGCGACCACGGAGGGCTCGTTGAGGACGATGCCGCGCCCTTTGACATAGACAAGGGTATTGGCCGTGCCCAGGTCGATGGCCATGTCGCTGGAAAGCGCGCCGAGAAGACTGC
>DATJEA010000557.1:0-2146 GCA_035497095.1 Acetobacteraceae bacterium
TATGCCCGGATGGGCCACGACAACCTGCGTGCGATGGCCCTGGCGGCCGGTCTTGCATTGTGACGACGCGCTGCGGGACACTCCCCGCCGCGATACCGAAGGAGACCACCATGACCAATGCTCCCCCGCAGGACCGCCGCAACGCCCTGCCGGAGCAGCTGCTGGAATTCGATGAATCCCGCCGCCGGCTCGCCGAGGCGGCGCAATTCCTCGCCGGCGGCGTCTCCAGCAATTTCCGCCTCGGCATGCAGCCGACGCCGCTGGTGTTCGACCGCGGCGACGGCGCCTACCTCATCGATGCCGACGGCAACCGGCTGATCGACTATTATCTCGGCATGGGGCCGATGATCCTCGGCCACACCCCGCCAGACGTGATCGCCGCGGTGCAGGCGCAACTGCCCAAGGGCATCCTGTTCGGCGGCCAGGGCGCGCTGGAGGCCGAGGCGGCACGGCTGATCTGCGAGATGGTGCCCTGCGCCGAGCGGATCCGCTTCGCCTCCTCGGGCAGCGAGGCGGTGCAGGCGGCGCTGCGCATCGCCCGGGCCGCCACCGGGCGGCGCACGGTGGTGAAGTTCGCCGGCCATTACCACGGCTGGTTCGACAACATCCTGTGGTCCACCACGCCGCCGAGCGATGCCACCGGGCCGGTCGCCGGCAGCCGCGGCCAGGTGCTCGACGCCGGCATCGCGCTCGATGTGCTGGAATGGAACGATCTGGAGGCGTTGCGCACCCGCCTGGCGCAGGGCGACGTGGCGATGGTCATCATGGAGCCGATGATGTGCAACCAGGGCGGCATCCATCCGCTGCCCGGCTATCTGGAAGGAGTGCGCGAGGCCTGCACCGCCAACGGCACCATCCTGGTGTTCGACGAGGTGGTGACCGGCTTCCGCGTGGCGCCCGGCGGCGCGCAGCAGTTGTTCGGCGTCACCCCCGACCTCGCCACCTTCGCCAAGGCGGTCGCCAACGGCTTCCCGGTGGCGGTGATCGCCGGCAAGGCGGCGCTGCTCGACCAGTTGGCGCATGGCGTGATGCATGGCGGCACCTATAACGGCCAGGCGGTGACCATGGCCGCCACCGTCGCCACGCTGCGCCGGCTGCGCGATCCGGCCACCTTCGAGGCGCTCAACCGCTGCGGCACCCGGCTGATGGAGGGCATGCGCGCCCGCTTCGCCGCCGCCGGGGTGCCGGCCGTGGTCGCCGGGCGGCCGACCATCTTTCATGTCGGCCTCGGCATGACCACGCCGGCGCGGAACTGGGCCAGCATGGCCAGCTTCGACCGCCCGCGCTACGTCGCCTTCACCACAGCGCTGCTGCGCCACGGCGTGCGGGCGCTGGAACGCGGCGCCTGGTTCATGTCCACCGAGCATGACGAGGCGGTGGTGGATGCCACATTGGAGGCGGTGGCGCGCGCCTTGCGCGAGATCTGAGGCCGGCCGCCGCACGCCCGGCGGTTGCCGCCGCCGGAGGAACGGCCAATATTGAGGGAAGCCGCACCAGGACCATAGCAGATGCCCACCCAGGACTGGGATATCCCGCCGAACCTTCAGCCGGACCCCAAGGACTACGATTTCGACCTGGAAACCGCGCTGCGCGCCGTGGTTGGCGTGCGCACGCATGTCCCGCCCGACGCCTTCACCGCCACCACGCTGGGCACCGAGCGCACCGGCAACGGCGTGGTGATCCGCACCGACGGGCTGGTGCTGACCATCGGCTATCTGGTCACCGAGGCGGAACAGGTCTGGCTGATCACCCATGACGGCCGCGCGGTGCCCGGCCACGCGCTGGCATTCGACCAGGGCAGCGGCTTCGGCCTGGTCCAGGCGCTCGGCCAGCTCGGCCTGCCGGCGCTGGAATTCGGCGACTCGGATAGCCTGGAGATCGGCGCCGAGGCGATCCTGGCGGCCGGCGGCGGGCGGCGCCACGCCATCGAGACCCGCGTGGTCGGCCGCCAGGAATTCGCCGGCTACTGGGAATATTTGCTGGACAACGCGATCTTCACCGCTCCCGCGCATCCGTTCTGGAGCGGCTCGGCGCTGATCGGCAAGGACGGCCGCCTGCTCGGCACCGGCTCGCTGATCCTGCAACAGGGCAACGGCAGGAAGCGCACCGACATGAACATGGTGGTGCCGGTGGCCTGCCTGCGCCC
>DATJEA010000558.1:0-5792 GCA_035497095.1 Acetobacteraceae bacterium
TCTACGCCACCCAGGCCGAGACGCTGACGGCACTGGCCGCCGGGCGCGATGCAGCCGGCGCGGCGGCGCTGGACAAGCAGGCCGCCGCTGCCCGCGTGACCGCCGCCCGACTGCTCGACGATCCCAAGGGCGGCGAGGGCCGGGCGCAGTTGGCCAAGCGCGCCAAGGCCTCGGAGGCGCGGCGCGATGTGGCGTTCCATCGCTACCATTTGTTCGAGGGCGTGGTGGGCGCATTGCAGATCGCTATCGTGCTGGCCTCGGTCTCGGTAGTGACGCGGGTGCGGACGCTGGCCCTGGCTGCCGGCGCGCTGGGGGCGGCGGCCGGGGTGTTCGCGGGGTTGGTGGCGGCCGGGCTGATTTAACGCCGGCCGCAGCCGGGCCGGCGGTTTCAGGCGGCGCCGATCAACTCCAGCAGCGCCTCGGCCGGGCGGCTGCGGTAGCGCTCGGTGTGGCGCAGCACGTGGAAATCGCGTTCCGGTAGTGCCAGGCCGACCGGGCGCAGCAGCCCGGCTTCGATGCTGGGGGCGGCAACCGAGGCGGAGAGCGCGGTGGCGCCGAGGCCGGCCTCGACCGCGGCGCGCACCGACTCGTTGGACGGCAGGGTCAGCGCCACGCGCAGGCTGGCGGGCGGGACGCCGAAGGCTTCGAGTGCGGCCTCGAACACAGTGCGGGTGCCGGAGCCGGATTCGCGCAGCACCCAGTCGCTCTCCGGCAGTTGGGCGGCGGTGATGTGGGCGCGGCTAGCCCAGGGATGGTCGGGGCCGACGACGATCAGCAACTGGTCGCGGGCGACTTTGCGGCTTTCCAGCAATGGGTCGTGCACCGCGCCTTCGACGAAGCCGAGTTCGGCCAGGCCGTCATGGATCGCGGCGGCGACCTGCGCGGTGTTGCCGACGGTGAGTTGGATGTCGATGCCGGGATGGGCGCGGCGGAAGGCGACCAGGTGGCGCGGCAGCCAGTAGCTGGCGATGGTCTGGCTGGCCTGCACCAGCAGCGTGCCGCGGGAGAGGTCGCCGAGGTCGGACAGCACGTGCTCGGCGGCCGCCGCGCGGGCCAGCACGGCGCGGGCCTCGATGAGGAAGGCCTGGCCGGCCTGGGTCAGCTCGATGCCGCGGCCGACGCGGTGGAACAGCCGGGTGCCGTGGCGGCCTTCCAGCGCGGCGATCGAGGCGCTGGCGGCGGATTGCGCGATGTTCAGCGATTCGGCCGCGCGCGTCATGTGCTGCCGCTCGGCGACGGCGACGAAGACGCGGAGTTGATCGAGGGTCATGGCGGCAGAGTGTGGCGTGGGGCGGTGCGGCGCAAGCGGCGGGGGCATCTTGCGGAGACGGGTGGCAGCACGCAGAGTTGCGGCGGAAATACTGCAAGGAACCTCACGATGCGCGCCAACCAATTACGCCAGAAGCTCGATGCCGGGCTGCCCTCGCTCGGCACCCATATCCTGTCCACCTGGCCGACGCTGGTCGAACTGATCGGCGCCGCCGGCGGGCATTACGATTATGTCGAGTTCACCGCCGAATATGCGCCGTTCACCATGCATGACCTGGATAATCTCGGGCGGGCGATGGAGGTGGCCGGGATCGGCGGCATGATCAAGGTGGAGCAGGGCGAATACACCCACCAGGCGATGCGGGCGATCGGCTCGGGGTTCCAGTCGGTGCTGTTCTCCGATGTGCGCACGGTGGCGGACGCGAAGGCCTGCGTGGCGGCGGTGCGGGCCGAGAGCCCGGGCAACCGGCGCGGCTTCGGGCTGACCGGCGTCGGCATGCGGCGTGACGTGGGCACCAATCGCGAGGGCGGCTCGCCGGCCTATGTGAAGGCGCTCGACGAGGCGGTGGTGGTGCTGATGATCGAGAAGCGGCAATGCGTGGAGGATCTCGACGCGATCCTCGCAGTGCCGGGGATCGACATGGTGCAGTTCGGCGGCTCGGATTACTCGATGTCGATCGGCCAGGTGGGCAACCGCGCGCATGCCGATGTGCGCAACGCCGAGCGCAAGACGATCGAGACCGCGTTGAAGCTCGGCATCCAGCCGCGCGTCGAGATCGCCGAGCCGGACCAGGCGGCGCCGTATCTGGAGATGGGGGTGAAGCATTTCTGCATCGGCTGGGATGTGGGGATTCTCAGCAATTTCTGGCGCACCCGCGGCGAGGTGATGCAGGGGTTGCTGGGCGACAAGCCGGGCAAGGCGAAGGGCAAGGGTAAGGCCAAGGCGGGTGAGACGCCCGATCTGTATCGGTAAGCGGCGTTCCGGGCGGGGTGGCTCCCGCCCGGCGGCGTGGTGCGCTCAGACGGCGCGGATATAGTCGTATTTGCCGAGCGCCTGGATCAGCAGATACCGGCAGGGTTCGCTGCCGGCGTTGCTGGCAAAGTGCACGGTGCCGGCCGGTACCTCGCAGCTTTCGCCGGGGTGCAGGCGGAACTGGGCGGGTGGGTCGCGGGTCTCCACGCCGACCAGGCCCTGGAGGCAGTAGAACCGGTCGGATACCTCGGTGTGATGGTGCCAGGGGTGGCGCTCGCCGGGGTGCAGCGTGTACTCGGCGATCCGCACGCCGGAAGCCTGCGCGATGATTTTGATGTCCCGCCCGACGCCGGAACTCCCGATCGCCGTCGATTGCCCGCTTTGCATGGTTTCCCCCTTTGCCGCGATATTTTCCGGGTGGTCTGGCGGCATCTTAGGCGCAGTTCCGCGGTTGTCACCTGTAGCGTCGGCGCGCGGTCAGACGACGCCGGAGGCCCGCAATGCGGCGATTTCCGCCGGCCCGAAGCCGGCCTCGGCCAGCACCGCGTCGTTGTCGGCCCCGAGCGCGGGCGGCGCGCGGTCCAGCCGGCCGCCGCCATGCGCCATGCGGAAGCCGCTGCCCATCAGGCGCAGTGGGCCGTATGCGGTTTGCACGGTTTGCAGCACGTCGCGGGCGGCGATCTGCGGGTGGTCGATGATTTCCTCGACCTTCCAGATGCTGGCGCAGGGGGCGCCGGCGGCGTTGAGGCGGGTTTCCCAGGATTTCGCGCTGTCGGTGGCCAGCGCAGCCTCGATGATGGCGCGCAGGGCGACGGCATTCTCGTTGCGCAGGAACCAGTCGGCGAAGCGCGGATCGTCCAGCGCATCGGCGCGGTCGAGTGCGATGAGCAGCGCACGGTACTGCTTCTCGTTGTTGACCGACATCAGCAGATGGCCCTCGCCGGCGCGGAACAGGTTGGCGGTGGCGCGGCGGCTGACCGCCTGGTTGCCCATCGGCGCCTGGCGGTGGCCGGCGACGGTGAAATCCGCCACTGGGCCGGACAGAAACGCCAGCGTCGCCTCCAGCATCGACACGTCGATGAACTGGCCCTGGCCGGTATGGGTGCGCTGGAACAACGCGCTGGACACCGCGAAGGCCGCCGTCATGCCGCTCAGCGTGTCGCAGATCGCGAAGCCGGCGCGGATCGGTTCGCCGCCGGGGTGGCCGGTCATCGCCATGATGCCGGACATCGCCTGCACCTTGCCGTCGTACCCGGCCTCGTTGCGGTCCGGCCCGGTTTGGCCGAAGCCGCAGATGGCGCAGTAGATCAGCTTCGGGTTCACCGCCGCCAGCGC
Source organism: Acetobacteraceae bacterium (assembly GCA_035497095.1). Lineage (GTDB taxonomy): Bacteria > Pseudomonadota > Alphaproteobacteria > Acetobacterales > Acetobacteraceae > 70-18. The sequence continues at coordinate 3,578 of DATJEA010000558.1, forward strand.
CTCATGGCCGATGCCGAGCCGGTCCATCACGCCTGGGCGGAAATTCTCCATCACCACGTCGGCCTCGGTGGCCAGACGCTTGATGATATCGACCGCCTCGGGCTTCTGCAGGTCGAGCGTGAGGCTGCGCTTGTTACCGTTCAGCGCCATCCAGGACGGCGCCATGCCGCGCTCGGCCCATTCGCGGGACAGCGGCGTGCGGCGCATGTCCTCACCCTCGCGCCGCTCCACCTTGATCACGTCGGCGCCGAGCAGCGCCAGTTGGTAGCTGCCATAGGGGCCGGCCAGCACCTGGGTGAAGTCCAGGATGCGGATGCCGTCGAACGGGCGCGCCATGCGGTTCAGGCCGCCTTGCCGGCGACCGCGCGGGCGGCTTCCTTCTGGCGGTCGAACTCGGCGCGCAGGCGGGCGAGTTCGTCGGTCGAGATGCGTTCCAGGTTGAGGTAGTCGAGCTTCCAGGTGCCATCCTCGGCCCAGCGCTGCGGGCTTTGCATCGTGGTGCGCGGGCCGATCGCCGCCTCCAGCAGCGCCAACCCGAGATTCAGCGTCTCGGCCTGCGAGGCCGGGTCGTGCGGCCGGCCGGCGGCGTTGCCGAGCGGGAAGTCGCTCCACAGGAAGCGCGGTACGCCGGCGTGTTCGACGATATCCTTGGCGCAGCCCAGCACCACGGTGGCGATGCCGTTGGCCTCCAGATGGCGGGCCACCAGCGAGAGGGTCTGGTGGCAGACCGGGCAGTTCGGCACCAGCACCGCGGCCTCCACGCCATCCTCCCGGCAACGGGCGAGGATGGTCGGCGCGTCCCGCTCGACGGTCGCACGGTGGCTGCGGTTGGTAGGGGCACCGAAGAAGCGCGGCGCCAGCGCGCCGATGCGGCCCTCGGCGGCGGCGCGGCGCAACTGCGCGTGCGGAAACCAACTGGCGCTGTCGGTCGCCGTGGTGTGCTTGCGGTCGTAGCCGATATGCGAGATGCGGGTGTCGTGCTCGCGGTCGCTGGCATAGTCCAGCACGTCATAGAACTTGGCCGAGCCGTTATACTTGGCGCCAGGCCCCTGGTCGCCCTTGCCGGGCTGGAACGGCGCCGCGGTGGAGATCAGCGTGACGCGGGCCTGCGACAGCGGTTTGCTAAGCTTGTGAAACGGCGCCGCGAGGTAATGGGCCCAGCGATACGGCGTGGTGTAGCCGATGGCTTTATAATACTCGCGGGTGCGCAGCATATACGGGATGGCGGCGTCATAATCCGGCGCGAAGCCCAGGGCGGTGTCCAGATCGTCGAGCATGCTGTCTCTCCCGGATGGCGGCGGTACGGTAGGTGTGGCGGTGGTTTGGGTCAAGCAAGGGGAGCAAGGTCTTCCTTTTGTGAACAAAAAGAAGCAAAAAAACTTTCTATCCATTGGAGTGGACGCGCCCTCCACCAGCTCGGTGCTGCAAGGCGAATGAAAGTTTTTTGGTTCTTTTTTACAAAAAAGAACACCTTGCTTTACTGAACCACCCGGCGATTATGCCTGACGACGAGGCGATGCCTTCGGCTTGGCGGCTTTGGCCGGCGATTTGCGGGCCGGCGCGGCGGCTGCCTCGGGGGCCGGTGCGGCGGGCATCATCGGCGCCGGCGTGACGACGCGGAACAGGCTCAGATCGGCAATGGTGTAGCCCTGGCGGCGGGCCGAGAGGATGATGCGGCCGGGGCCGCCATGGCTGGCCAGCTTGCGCCGCAGCTTCATCATCAACTGATCCACGGCGCGGTCTTCGGCATGCGGCGGGCGCTTCAGCGCCACCCGGCTCAGCCAGTCGCGCGAGACGCCGGCGCCGGCGGCGTCCAGCAGGGTTTCCAGTGCCGCGGACTCCGCCTCGGTCAACTGCGTGCTGGCGCCGTCATTGCCGGCGATGCTGCGCCGGGCGAAATCGACGAAGATGCGCAACCGCCGCGCCGCCGGCGGCTTGTTCAACCGGCGATGCACGGCGTGGATGCGGGCAGTGAGCTCGCGCGCCGGCACCGGCTTCACGATATAATCATCGGCGCCGGTGTCGAGCCCGGCCACCCGGGCGGCGGCGTGGTCGTTGGCGGTCACCACGATCAGCCCGCAATCGCCATCGCCGGCGAAACGTTCGACCAGGGCGATGCCGTTCATGTCCGGCAGGTCGAGATCGACCAGGATCACTTCCGGCCGGAAATTGAGTTTGCGTTCCAGCGCCTCGGCGCCGGTGGCCGCGATGTCGA
>DATJEA010000559.1:0-6743 GCA_035497095.1 Acetobacteraceae bacterium
GATCGCCGGCAGCCGCACGCAACTCGGAGAAAAATGGCTGCCGGCCTGGATGGAAGCGCCGATCTGGCATTTCGCGCTGCCGGCCGGCATGTGCGGCGACGACCCGGTGCTCGGCGTCTGGATGCCCAGCGTCGACCGCGCCGGAAGGCATTTCCCGCTCACCCTGGCGATGATCTGCCCGCTGGGCCTGCCGGGCGCCGCACAAGCCGCCGACTTCCTCGCCCGCGCCGAAGCCGCCGGCCTGGCGGCGCTGCAATACGAGCTGGCGCCGGACGCGGTGATGGCCCGTTTGGGCCCGGAAAACACCCTGCTGGAGCCGCCGGCCGCGCCGCCCGATCTGGCGCCGATCCTGGCCCGCCGCGCGCTATGGTGGACCGAGGGTTCGCCGCTGGTGCCGGCCGGCCAGCGCAGCGGCGCGATATTGCCCGATGTCAGCGAATTCATCACGATGCTGGATGCAACCGGCACGACGGACTCCACGGCCGCTCCCGCCACCGCGGAGACCGATGCTCACGACACGCTTGGGGAGGCGTCAGAATGACCCGGTTTCGCTCCTACGTCGTCACGCATAACGGCGCCGTGCGCGACCATAACGAGGATAATTACGTCGATCGGCCGGATATCGGCCTGTGGGCGGTGGCCGACGGCGCCGGCGGCCACGAGGCCGGCGAGGTGGCCTCGGCGATGATCGCCGAATCGCTGTCCAGCATCCCGTCCGGGCTGTCGCCCTCCGAATTGCTGGCCCAGGTGCGGCTGCGCATCTCGGCCACCCACCAGGCGCTGCGCGACGAAGCCGCCCGCCGCGGCCCGCGCGCCACCATCGCCTCGACGCTGGTGGTGCTGCTGGCGCGGGACGGGCATTTCGCCTGCCTGTGGGCCGGCGACAGCCGGATCTACCTGCTGCGCGCCGGCCAGTTGTCGCAGGTCACCCGCGACCACTCGCTGGTGCAGGAACTGGTCGACGCCGGCACCATCACCGCCGCTGAGGCCGAGGGCCACCCGCGCGCCAACATCATCACCCGCGCCGTGGGGGCTGCCGACGACGTGCTGGAACTGGAGAAGGTCAGCGGCCGGCTGCTGGTCGGCGACCGCTTCCTGCTGTGCAGCGACGGCCTGAACAAGACCCTGCCGGACGGCGAGTTGGCCGAGGCGCTGGCCAACAACAGCGGCGTCTCGCCGGCGCAGGGGCTGATCGACATCGCGCTGGCCCGCCGCGCCACCGACAATATCACCGCCGTCACCGTTGACGTGGAGCCGTAGCCGCCCTCCGCTTATCGCACGCCGCCCCGGTTGCCCGCGCCGCGCCGCCGCCCCATTTGGGAGACGCGCGGCGGCCGGCCGTAATTCCGTCTTTTCAAGGAGAAGCATCCCATGGCTCAACTCGACGGCAAGGTCGCCATCGTCACCGGCAGCGCCAGCGGCATCGGCAAGGCGATCGCGCTGCGCTATGCGCAGGAGGGCGCCCGCGTGGTGATCGCCGACCTCGCCATGCCGGCGGCCCAGGCCACGGTGAAACAGTTCCAGGACCAGGGCCACACCGCGCTGGCGGTCGAGATGAACGTCACCGACGAGGCGGCGGTGGAGGCTGGCGTCGCCAAGGTGATGGCCGAATACGGCCGCATCGACATCCTGGTCAGCAATGCCGGCATCCAGATCGTCCACCCGATCGTGGAATTCCCGTTCAGCGACTGGAAGAAGCTGCTGGCGATCCACCTGGACGGCGCGTTCCTGACCACCAAGGCCTGCCTGAAGCACATGTACGCGGCCGGCAGCGGCAGCGTGATCTACATGGGCTCGGTGCACTCCAAGGAGGCTTCGGTGCTGAAGGCGCCCTACGTCACCGCCAAACACGGGCTGATCGGCCTGTGCAAGGTGGTCGCCAAGGAAGGTGCCGCCCACGGCGTGCGCGCCAACGTCATCTGCCCCGGCTTCGTGCGCACGCCGCTGGTGGAAAAGCAGATTCCCGAACAGGCCAAGCTGCTCGGCATCAGCGAGGCCGAGGTGATCAAGAACGTCATCCTGAAAGACACCGTGGACGGCGAATTCACCACCGTGCAGGACGTCGCCGAGGCGGCGCTGTTCTTTGCTGCGGCCAAGACCAACGCGATGACCGGTCAGTCGATCGTCGTCAGTCATGGGTGGTTCATGCAGTGAAGGCGGTCTGACTTCACCTGCTGCGGCACGGCCAGGTGGCGAAAGCCTTTTGGCCGCTTACCCTGTGTAGCAACTGTAGTTCAGTTCGACGATGTGGCCAGCCGTCGCCCTGATGGTTACGGCATCGCCATCACCGCCGATCGTCAGAGATTCGCTGAGCGCAACGCCAAACTCGGAGAGCCGCCGTCGGGTTTCCGCGAGCGTCTGCCCAATGCGCAATAAGCCTTCCGGCGTCCACTGTGGATCGGTGATCGAGGCGCCGGCAAGCATGTAGCGCTGCGGATCGTTGGAGAATGTCACGACCTGAAGGTGCAATCCATCGAAGCGCAGGTCTCGAAAGACCGTTTGGTATGCGCCCCAATTCGTGACCTCCCCGACAGTCTCGGCGCGGATCGGCGCTATCCTGCGCAGCATTGGGTAGGTGCGAGGAAGACGAATGCCGAGCGACTCCTGCTGGCAGGTAAACGCTGGCACGTAGGCAGGAGCAGCCGGCTGAGCCTTGAGCGGCACAGCGGAAAACATCACCAGCACCGCCGCCCGGCACAGTTGCTTCATTGGCGTTAAGCTGATCTGGCCAAGATCAGCATGTGCCAGCCGAAGCGTTGTTCCAGTGTTCGGAACATCTGCTTCGGCATGGCGGCGAACCAGGGCTGCAACTGGTATTCGTGCTCTTCGGTGGCCGTCTCGATCGGGGTATTCATGCGGTTTCCTCAATCGGCGGCGGCGTCGAGACCTTTATCGGCGGCAGCTTCCCGGTCCAGCGGGCGATCTCCACCAGGCAGCTTTGCGGGCTTGGTCCCTGGCCGAGGCGCGAGGTGCCCTGGTCGCGGGTCAGCACGTTGGGGTTGCCGTGCACGCACAGGCTGCCGGGCTGGCCGGGATGTTCCGGGTCGAACCAGGCGCCGGTGGGCAGCAGCACCACGCCGGGCAGCAGCCCCTCGGTGATCCGGGCGGCGGCGAGGCAGGCGCCGCGATCGTTGAAAACCTTGACGATTTCGCCGTCGCTGATGCCCCGCGCGGCGGCGTCGGCGGGGCCGATGGCGAGGGCTTCGCGGCCGTGGATTTTGCTGGCCGCACTGGGGCCGAACGGGTCGAGCTGGCTGTGTAGCCTTGTGGCGGGCTGATGGGACAGCAGGTGGAGCGGGTAAGTCTTTATGTTGCCTAGATATTCCTGCGGCGGCTGCCAGCTTGGGTGGCCGGGGCAGTCGGCGTAGCCGAAACCGGCGATGCGGTCGGAAAACAGCTCGATGCGGCCGGATTCGGTGTTCAGCTTGACCTCGTCGGGGTCGGCGCGGAAGGCGCTAAACGGGATGTGCGGGGTGGGTGGGATAGGCAATTCGACGTGCCCGGCGGCCCAAAACTCGTCGAAATTGGGGATGAAAACCCCCTTCTGGGCGTAAATTTGCTGCGCTTTTCCGTATAAAGCGCGCAGCCAGGCGTCCACATCGCGCTGCTGGGTGAAGCGGTCGCGCACACCCAGGGCGTCCGATATGTCTGACATATAACTATATTCGCTGCGCGCCTGGGCGACCGGCGGAATCGCCTGATGCATCGCGAGGATGAAACGATCCGCACTCCCCGAGGCGATGTCGTTGCGCTCCAGCGTGGTGGTGGCCGGCAGTACGATATCGGAGTGCCGGGCGGTCGCGGTCCACCAGGAGTCGCTGGTGATGATGGTCTCGGTTCTGGCCCAGGCGCGCAGCAGGCGGTTGAGGTCCTGGTGGTGGTGGAACGGGTTGCCGCCGGCCCACCAGATCAGCCTGGTATCCGGGTAGCTGCGGGTGCTGCCGTTATATTCGTAACTGCCGCCGGGATGCTCCAGCATGTCGGTGATGCGGGCGACCGGGATGCTGCTGTTGGCCGGGTTGGGCAGCGCCGGCAGGCTGATCGAGGGCATCATGCTGCGCTGGGCGCCCATGCCGTTCTCGCTGCCCATGCCGAAGCTGATGCCCTGGCCGGGCTTGCCGATGCCGCCGAGCATCGCGGCCAGTGCCACGGCCATCCAATACGGCTGCTCGCCGTGGTCGGCGCGTTGCAGCGACCAGGCCAAGGTCATCATGGTGGGAACCGACGCCGCCTCGCGCGCCAGGTTGGCGATGGTCTCGGCGTCGAGGCCGGTGATGGCGGCGGCCCAGGCCGGGGTTTTCGGCTGGGAGTCGGTCTCGCCCAGGATATAGGCGCGCAGTTTCTGGTGGCCGGTGGTGCAGCGGGTGAGGAAATCGCGGTCTTCCAGGCGCTCGGACAGCACCACATAGGCCATCGCCAGCATCAGCGCGGTGTCGGTGCCGGGGCGCAGCGGCAGCCAGCGGGCGCCGGCGAAATCCGGCATGTCGCCACGGATCGGCGAGATGTTGACCAGCCGGACGCCGGCCGCCGCGGCGCGGGCCAGCCAGTAGCCCATCTCATGCCGGCCGCCGCCGCCGGCATTGACCTGCCCGTTGCGCAGCGTGATGCCGCCGAAGCACAGCATCAGTTTGGCGTTGGCGCAGATATCCGGCCATTGCACCATCGCCGCGTCCAGGATGTCGTTGGCCCCGACGATATGCGGCAGCAGGGTCATGCCGGTAGCGTAGGAGTAGTTGGTGATCTGCGCGGTATAGCCGCCGGCGCTGGCCAGCAGGCGGTGCAACTGGCTGCGGGCGTGATGGAAGCGGCCGGCCGAGGACCAGCCATAGGAGCCGCCGAAGATGCTGGCCGGGCCATGCGTGTCGCGCACCCGCGCCAGTTCGCCGGCCACCAGCCGCGTCGCCTCGTCCCAGCCGATCGGCACAAAGGGCTCGCCGCCGCGGAAGGTGCCGCCGCCGCGGTCGCCGCGCAGCCAGCCCTTTCGCACATAGGGGCGGTCGATGCGCACCGGGGAGTGTACCGCCTCCGGCATCGCGCCGATCAGCGCCGGCGGCGCCGGGTCGCCGGGGAAGGGGATGGTGCCGACCAGCCGATCGCCCTCGACCACGGCAGAATATGCGCCCCAGTGTGATGAATGCGGCACGATCTGCGTCACTGTCTGCTCCTTGACCGGGCCACCCCCGGTTCCCAGCGGGTGCAATAAAGGTCTACACTGCCGCTTTCGCAAGCTACTCCTTGCGTCACCCGATACCAATGAGGGACACCATGACCCCGCCGCCCGTCAACTCCACCGCCGCCCGCGATATCGCCAACGTGCTGCACCCGTATACCGACCTCAAGGCCCACCAGGAGGTGGGACCGATGGTGATCGCCCGTGGCGAGGGCGTTCGCGTGTTCGATGACAACGGCAAGAGCTACATCGAGAGCGTCGCCGGGCTGTGGTGCGCCTCGCTCGGCTTCAACAACGAGCGCCTGGTGCAGGCCGCGGCAGCGCAGATGCGCAAGCTGCCATTCTACCACACCTTCACCGCCAAATCGCACATGCCGACCATCGATCTGGCCGAGATGCTGATCGAGCGGGCGCCGGTGCCGATGAGCAAGGTGTTCTTCGCCAACTCCGGCTCGGAGGCCAATGACTCGGCGATCAAGATGGTGTGGTATTTCAACAACGCCATCGGCCGGCCGGAGAAGAAGAAGCTGATCGGCCGGGTGAAGGGCTATCACGGCATCACGCTGGCCGCCGCCAGCCTGACCGGGCTGGAAGCCAACCACCGCAGCTTCGACGTGCCGCTGGACCGCTTCCTGCACACCATGACGCCGCATTACTATCACGGCGCGCTGCCGGGAGAGAGCGAGGAGCAGTTCGCCACCCGCTGCGCCGATGAGCTTGAGAAGCTGATCCTGAAGGAAGGCCCGGACACCGTGGCCGGCTTCTGGGCCGAGCCGGTAATGGGCGCGGGGGGCGTGATCGTGCCGCCGCGCGGCTATTACCAGAAGATCCAGGCGGTGCTGAAAAAGTATGATGTGCTGTTCGTCGCCGACGAGGTGATCTGCGACTTCTAGCGCACCGACAACTACTGGGGCAGCCAGACGCTCGGCATCGAGCCGGATATCCTGGTCTGCGCCAAGGCGCTGTCTTCCTCGTATCTGCCGATCTCGGCGGTGATGGTGAACGAGCGGGTGTTCCAGGGCCTGTCGGAAGAAAGCCACAAGATCGGCACCTTCGGCCACGGCTTCACCTATTCCGGCCACCCGGTGGCCGCCGCGGTGGCGGTGGAGACGCTGAAGATCTACGACGAGATGAAGATCGGCGAGCACGTGGCGACGGTCGGCGCGGTGATGCAGAGCGAAATCCGCCGCCGCTTCACCGATCACCCGCTGGTCGGCGATGTCCGCGGCGTCGGGCTGATCGGGGCGATCGAACTGGTGAAGGACAAGGCGACCCACACCAATTTCGACGCCGCGCTGAAGATCGGCGCCCGCTGGGGCAAGCTGTGCGAGGCCAACGGGGTGATCGTGCGCACGGCCTCGAACGACTCGCTGTGCCTCAGCCCGCCGCTGATCATTACCGCCGACGAGGTGAACGAAATGCTGGACGGGATCGGCAAGGCGCTGGACGAGCTGACGGTGCAGTTGCGGCGGGAGCAGATTTCGGTCGTCAGCTAAGTAAGGAAGGCTTCTTTTTGCGAACGAAAAGAAGCAAAAACTCACGGCTCCGGTCAGAATGTCGGCGACGGCGACGC
>DATJEA010000560.1:0-3311 GCA_035497095.1 Acetobacteraceae bacterium
CCCAATGTTTTGCCGCACCGCCAACGAGGCGGGTGCAGCATTTTATCATGCGGCCGCTCATGGCGACCGTTCATTGAGGAACGTAAAGGCAGAACTGTGTCGATTCAAGCAAACACTTCGTAACACCGGTTACGCGGCGGCCGCGGCACCCGCCGCCCGGCGGGACGATGGCGCGGAACACGCTGCCGCGCCCCAGCGTTACGGGTGCTTACCGCGCGGCGCCAATCGCCCTAGGCTGCCGCCCCGGCAACCGAGGGAGCATCGACCATGCAAGCCGCCATCGTCACCGAACAGGGTGTGCAACTGCGCGAGATCGCGCGCCCTGCCCCGAAGCCCACCGAGGTACTGGTCCGCGTTCGCGCCGCAGCACTGAACCGCGCCGATCTCACCGTCGCCGCCGGACAGCGGCACGGCTCGGTCGGCGGGCCGGGCACCATCATCGGCATGGAGTTCGCCGGCGAGGTCGAGGCCGTCGGCAGCGAGGTGCGGGGCGTGAAGCCGGGCGACCGGGTGATGGGCTCGGGCGGCGGCGCGTTCGCCGAATACGCGGTGGCCGACTGGGGCCGGGTGTCGCCGCTGCCGACCGAAGCGATGGGCTTCGAGCAGGCCGCCACGCTGCCGGTGGCGCTGCAGACCATGCACGACGCGGTGGTGACCAATGGCAGGCTGGCCAAGGGTGAGGCGGTGCTGGTCCAGGGCGCCAGTTCCGGCGTCGGGCTGATGGCGATGCAGATCGCCCGGGCGATGGGCGCGCGGCTGGTGATCGGCGCCTCCGGCAACGCTGGCCGCCGCGCCAGGCTGGCGGAATACGGCGCCGACCTGGCGATCGACGCCAGCGAAACGGACTGGTCGCGCCACGTGCTCGCCGCGACGGACGGGCGTGGCGTGGAGCTGATCGTCGATCAGGTCTCGGCCAGCGTCGCCAATGAAAACCTGCGCGCCGCCGCCGTGCTCGGCCGCATCGTCAATGTCGGCCGGCTCGGCGGCGCCAAGGGCGAGTTCGACTACGACCTGCACGCGCTGCGTCGCATCGCCTATATCGGCGTCACCTTCCGCACCCGCAGCATCGAGGAGGTGCGCGAGATCAACCGGCGGATGCGCGCCGATCTGTGGGACGCGGTTGCGGCCGGCACGCTGCGCCTGCCGATCGACCGCAGCTTTCCGCTGGCGCGGGCGGCCGAGGCGCTGGCGCATATGCAGGCGAACCGGCATTTCGGCAAGATCGTGCTGACCATGTGAACCGCGCTCAGCTCCGGGTGATATTCCAGAACACCGGCACCGGGCCCTTCAGCAGCCCCTTCAGCTCGCTGCGCCAGGCGGTGGACTGCATGTACTGGCCGAGCGGCACCAGGGTGACAAAATCCAGCGCCTCGGTCTGGATCTGCTCGGCCAGTTTCTTCTTTTCCGCGTCATCGGTGCTGTCGATCCAGGCGTCGCGCAGCGATTCCAGCTTCGGGTTGGTCGGCCAGCCATACCAGGCCTTGTCGCCATTGCCGCGCACCGCCGTCGACAGCACCGGGTCGCCCTGGTCCACCGCCGGGAAGCCGGTGACGAATAGCGACCAGCCGCCCTGGTCGAGCGGCTTTTTGCTGATGCGCCGCTGCACGATGGTGCCCCAGTCGGTCGCCTGATCGTCGATATTGAAGCCGACCGCCTTCAACTGCGCCGCCACCACCTGGGTCATCGGATCGTAGAATACCTGGTCGGTCGGATGCATCAGCGCCACCCGCTCGCCGTTGTAGCCGGTCGCCTTCAGCATCGCCTGCAATTCGGCGGTGGTGTGGCGTTTGGTGATCCGCTCCATGCCGGCGCTGTTGACCGATTCCGAACCGGGAATGAAAATGCCGACATCGGTGTAATAGGCTTTGGTATCGTCGCCCATCAGCGCCGTCATCACCTCCTTCTGGTCGACCGCCGCCAGCATCACCTGGCGGATCGCCTGCTCCGAGGTCGGCGGGTTCAGGAAATTCGGCCGCAGCACCGGGTAGATGCCGTACGGATCAAGCCGCCCGACGCTCACGCCGGGGGCCTTGTGCAGCATCGGCAGCAGGTCGGGCAGCGGCATCTCGACCCAGTCCACCTCGCCGGTCATCAGCGCATTGGCCGAGGTCGCGGCGTCGGGGATGACCTTCCACAGCACCCGGTCGATCATCACCCGATAGCCGCCGGCGGCGTAGTCGGCCGGCTCGTCGCGCGGCACATATTTCTCGTTCCTGGCGAACACCGCCTGGCTGCCCGAGACATACTCATCCTTCACCCAGCGGAACGGCCCGCTGCCCACCACCTCGGTCACCTGCTTGAACGGGTCGGTTTTGGCCAGCCGCTCCGGCATCATCACCGGGCTCGGCTGGGTCTTGGCCAGCGCGTTCGGCAGGCTGGCGAACGGCTTGCTCAGCCGCCAGACGATGGTCTTGTCGTCCTTGGCCTCCAGCGCGTCGGTCCGCGCGGTCAACGTGCTGCCCACCGGGTCGCGGGCCAGCCAGCGCTTGAGCGAGGCGACGCAGTCCCGCGCCAGCACCGGCGTGCCGTCGTGCCACGCGAGGCCGTCGCGCAGCGTCATGGTCCAGCGCTTGCCGCCATCCTCCACCACATGCCCGGCCACCATCTGCGGATGCGCGCGCAGTTGCTGGTCGCGGCCATACAGCGTCTCGTACACCATCAACCCGGCGGCACGGGTCACGGCGGCCGTGGTCCAGACCGGGTCCAGGCTGACCAGATTGCCCTGCGGCACAAAAACCAGCTTGCTGGCGGCGGCGGCAATCGCCGGCTTCGCAAGCGGCATGGCAGCAGCCGCGGCGCCGGCCGCGAGGAAGGTGCGACGTTTCATCGATCTGGCTCCCGATTTCACCCGGGCTGGTTCCCGGGCGACATGTTCCTTGGATGGATTTGAGCCTCGCGGCGGCGCCGTGGCAATCGAAAAAGCGTCGCACCTTGCTCGCGGGCGGCGGGGCGGCGGCGGCCGGGGTGGGGCCTCGCTGGTGTACTCGGCGATCGGGGGTGGCAACAGGCAGCACGACACGAGCCGGCATTTGAGCGGCGGCGCACCAAGCCAAGAGCCGTACTGACAGCTGAAATTGATGGAACAGGCATCAATGTCGTCGGCTGGTGTCAGTCAGGCGGTTTTGGGCGGCGGAGGCCGGGGACGCGCAGGCGCAGGCGGAGCGGGACGAACGGCCAGCGATGCGGCGAATGTTCGGCGAAGGGCGGTGGCTTCGGTTCGCGCGGCCTGGGTTGGCGGGGCGGCAGCCTAGGGCGATTGGCGCCGCGCGGTAAGCACCCGTAACGCTGGGGCGCGGCAGCGTGTTCCGCGC
>DATJEA010000561.1:0-4715 GCA_035497095.1 Acetobacteraceae bacterium
CCACCGCGCCGGCGTGCTGGGCTGGCCGGAGGAGCTGCCACCGCTCGCCAAGTACCTGATTGTGTATCTTTTTGTCCAGGCCGAGTTCGGCCTGATGTGCCCGGTCAGCATGACCGACAGCCTCACCCGCACCCTGCGCAAATACGGCGACCAGGCGCTGCTCGACCGCTATCTGCCGGCGCTGACCAGCCAGGACATGGACATGCTGTGCCAGGGCGCCATGTTCATGACCGAACAGGGCGCCGGCTCCGACATCGCCGCCACCGAAGTGCGCGCCACGCCGGGCCCGGACGGCATGTGGAAACTCAATGGTGACAAGTGGTTCTGCTCGAATCCTGATGCCGGACTGGCAATGGTTCTGGCCCGCCCGGAGGGTGCGGCACCCGGCATCAGGGGCGTCGGCCTGTTCCTGCTGCCGCGCCTGCTGCCGGATGGCAGCGCCAACGCCTATCGCATCCTGCGGCTGAAGGACAAGCTCGGCACCCACTCGATGGCCTCCGGCGAAATCCGCCTGGAGGGCGCGCTGGCCTGGCCGGTCGGCGATCTCGGCGCCGGCTTCCGGCAGATGGCCGACATGGTCAATAATTCCCGTCTTTCCAACGGGGTGCGCGCCGCCGGCATGATGCGAAGGGCGGTCACCGAGGCGCTCTACGTCGCCCATCGCCGGGTCGCCTTCGGCCGCAAGCTGGTCGAGTTGCCGCTGATGCGCCGGCAACTGGCCAAGATGCTGATCCGCGCCGAACAGGCGCGAACGATGATGTTCCAGACCGCCGAGGTGTTGCGCCGCGCCGATTCTGGCGAGGACGGCGCCTATGCGCTGCTGCGCATCCTGACCCCGTTGATCAAGTTCCGCGCCTGCCGCGACGCCCGCCAAGTCACTGGCGATGCAATGGAAGTGCGCGGCGGCTGCGGCTATATCGAGGAATTCGCCGACGCCCGGCTGCTGCGCGACGCCCATCTCGGCTCGATCTGGGAGGGCACCAGCAACATCGTCGCACTCGACGTACTGCGCGCCGCCCGCCGTGAGGGCAGCCTGGACGCGTTGACATCCTATGTTAAAAATCTCTGCCAAGACATTGAATTGCCGGAGGCATGGCCGGCGATGCAGCGCGCCGCCCAACTCGCCGAGACGGCCGCCGCCAGCCCGGCGCTGGCCCGGCAAGCGGCCTCGGCGCTGTATCACGTCACCTCGGCGGCGGCGATGGCCTGGGAGGCGGCGCGCATCGCCTCGCCGGAGCGGCTGGCGCTGGCCCGCCTGGTGCTGCGCCACCGGGTGCTGCCGCGCGACCCGCTGGCGGCCGATGAGACCGATACCGGATTGATGGCATTGCTGCCCGATCCGTATTCTTAACAGCTTGCCGCTGTTTCAATTCGTTGATTACACTGCGTCCATGTCTCGGCTAGATTCGATGGACAACAGGGAGTTGACGATGCGCCAGGTCATTTTGCCGTTTCTGCTGGCTTTCGGGCTGCTGTTCAGCATGGCGGATGGTGCCGCGGCGCAGGTGCGCCAGGCGCCGGAACCGAGCGACGGGGCGGTCGGCCTGCGCGCCTGCAACAAAACCTCCAGCCGGATCGAGGTTGCCAAGGCGTTGAATGTAAAATCGAATTCCAATTCCGACGACGACATCATCTCCGAGGGCTGGTACAAGCTGAACCCTGGCGAATGCGTCCGGCTGTATCCCGGCCGGCTGCAATACCGCTACTACCTGCTGTTCGCGCAGGAGATCAGCGGGTCGCGCATCTGGGGCGGCAGCATCCCGGTCTGCGTCAGCCACGAGCGCTTCAAGATCCGCACCACGCAGTGCGGTAGCGGCTATAACCGCCGGATGTTCAAGGAAATCGACACCCGCGACGAGCGCAACGGCTGGACCCACAACTTCACCGACTGACGCCGGTGGGGCGGGGGTTTTATTCAGTATATCGCGCCCGCAGCCGCTCCAGCCGCTGCGGGGTGAGGCCGATGCGGTCGGCCAGATAGGCGTCCATGCCGCCATGGCTGCGCTGCACCGCGGCGAAGGCGGCGGCGAGGAATTCCGGGAACACCCGCAGCAGCGTCGCCGCCACCACCGGCGGCAGGCTGGCGGCCAGTGCCGAATCGCCGGCCCAGAGCCGGTTGGTGGCCAGGTAATCGACCCGGATCGCCGCCTCCGGCACCCCGAGAGCGCCCAGCACCAGGGCGGCGCCGAAGCCGGTGCGGTCCTTGCCGGCGGTGCAGTGGAACAGCAGCGCGCCGTCATCCTCGTCGCGCAGCAGCAGGTCGAACATGGCGCGGTAGCGATGGTGCCAGTCGCTGGCATAGGCACTGTAGGCCTGCTGCATCACCTGCATCACGTCCTCGGCGGTGGCGGCGTGGTTGGCCACCAGGTCGCGCAGCGAGGCACCGATGGTGGGCGCGATGCCGAGCGCGTGGACGGTGGCGCCGGGTGGCACGCGGCTGGGGAATTTCTCCCGCTCGCCATCGCCGCGCAGATCGCAGATATGGCGCAGATGCAGCGCCTCGAGCGTGTGCAGGTCGCCCGGCGTCAGCGCGTTCAGCGCCGCCGAGCGGTAGATGCGGCCGAAGCGCACCCGCCTGCCGTCGCCGGTGGGCCAGCCGCCGAGGTCGCGCAGGTTGCTCGCCCCTTGCAGGATGACCGCGTGCGGCAGGTCGTCGGCATCGTTCATGCGGGGTCTCCGTGGTCGAACTCGAAGCGGTAGCCGGCGCCCTGGCGACGCACCCAGCCGGTGTGCGGCACGCCGAAATGGCCGGGGAACATGCGACAGCCGGTCTCGGCGCAATGCTCCAGCACGCGCAGGCGGGAGCGGACCGCCTCGGCCGGGTCGGCGCAGAAGCGGCTGCTCCATTCCGGCCGCCAGACCTGGATCGGCTGGTGCAGCACGTCGCCGACGAACATGCCCTCCTCACCCTGCGACAGCAGCCGCAGCACGACATGGCCGGGGGAGTGGCCGGGGGCGGGCTCGATCAGCAGGCCGTCGCCGATCTGGTCGGTCATTTCCACCACCAGGTCCTGGCCGGCGGCGATCACCGGATGCACCGAGTCCTGGAAGATCAGCCGGCTGACTTCCGGCAGGTCGGGGTTTTTCGCCGGGTCCCAGTGGTCGCGGTCGGTGCGCGAGAACACGTATCTGGCGTTCGGGAAGGTGGGCACCCAGCGTCCGTCGATGAGTTGGGTGTTCCAGCCGACATGGTCGACATGCAGATGCGTGCAGAGCACGTAATCGACCTGCTCGGGCGCCACCCCGGCTTCAGCCAGGCGGTGCAGGTAGGGGGTGTCGAGCATGTGGAAGCGCTCGAATCCCGGTCGGTTCTTGGTGTTGCCGCAGCAGCTATCGACCAGGATGGTGTGGTGCCGGGTGCGGATCAGCCAGGAATGGATCGACGAGATGAAGCGGCCGGTGGCGCCCTCATAGTAGTTCGGCTCCAGCCAGTGGCCGTGCTCGTTGAGGATCTCGGGGTCCCAGTCGGGCAGCAGGTGTTCGGCGGGAAAGCCGGGCTTCAGCATCTCCTCGATGCGGGTCACCGTCGCCTCGCCGATCATCCTGGTGGTCATGCCGCGCCCCCCGTTGCGCGGCGAGCAGACTAGAGAATCGGGTGGCGTGCAACCGTGCGGCGTGGCGGCGCACTCACATGCCGGTCTGCCTCACGCGGCCGGGCGAAGGCTACAGCCGCTCCCAAATGCCGGTTTCGATGTCCAGCCTTGCGTGCTCCTCGCCGCGGAAATCGCCCTGCGAGACGATGCCCACCACCCGACCCTGGTCGCAGATCGGCACATGGCGGAAGCCGCCATCCTGCATCAGCCTTAGCGCGTGAATTGCCGTGCTGCCCGGCGCCATGTGCACCGGATCGGCGGTCATCGCGCGTGCCAGCGGCGCATCGGCGTCCGGCTTGCCGCTGGCCAGCGTTCGCACCGCGTCGCGGCCGGTGAAGATGCCGCACAGGTGGCCGTCGCCGTCCAGCACCAGCACCGCGCCGATGCGGTGGCGGTGCATCTCGGCGCAGGCCTGCCGCACCGTGGCGGTGGCCGGCAGGGTGACCGGAGCGCGGCGGATGATCTCGGACATGCGGCGTTGGGTCATGGCGCGGCTCCTTCGGCTGGCCCAGCCTGCCGCGCCGGCCGGTGGCCCGCCTTGATCCAGGACAACCCGGCTGGCGCCGGCGGGCTGGAGTGTGACACAACGGGCGCCCCGACAGATGGAGTGCCCGGTGAGCGATTATTTCTACGAACCCCGCAAGGGCCACGGCCTGCCGCATGATCCGTTCAAGGCGATCGTCGCACCGCGGCCGATCGGCTGGATTTCCAGCCTGGATGCTGCCGGCCGGCCGAATCTGGCGCCGTACAGCTTTTTCAACGCGTTCTGCACGTTTCCGCCGATCGTCGGCTTCGCCAGCGAGCGGCGCAAGGACAGTGTGGACAATGTCGAGGCGACCGGCGAGTTCGTCTGCAACCTGGTCGGCATGGAACTGGCCGAGGCGATGAATGCGACCTCGGCCGGCGTGCCGCATGGCGAGGACGAGATGGCGCTGGCCGGGCTGGAGGCGGCCGCCTGCACGGTGGTGAAGCCGCCGCGGGTGGCCAAGGCGGCGGCGGCGCTGGAATGCAAGCTGTTGCAGGTGGTGCGGCTGGCCGGCGCCGACGGCATTCCGCTCGACAACTGGCTGGTGCTCGGCGAGGTGGTGGGCGTGCATATCGCCGACCGTTTCCTGGTCGATG
>DATJEA010000562.1:0-7828 GCA_035497095.1 Acetobacteraceae bacterium
AGCGTGGTGCCGCATTCGGCGCAGAACCAGGCGAGTGCGGCCGTCCACTGCTGGTCGGGGCAGCGCCCGGCGCTGCGGTGTGCCGCGCAGCAGCTCGATCCGGTCCGCCTCGACCAACGCATTCACTGCGAACGCCGAACCGGTCTGGCGCTGGCAGTCCTTGCAATGGCAGCAACGCACGAACATTGGCGCTCCCGCCATCCGATACCGCACCGCCCCGCAGGCGCACCCCCCTTCATGCATTTTCATGATCCGTGCCCTATTTGATCACTGCACCTTACGCAAGCGTCACCTGGGCGGCCGAATTTAGCCTGTTCCATTCCGCGCCTGCTGCTAAGTAGGGTAACATGACACCGAATCGCAAATCCGAGGCATCGGGATGCTGAACTGGGCCCGCGCCAACCCGCTTGCGGCGCGCGTCGGGCTGCGCTTCGTCGCGCGTCTGGTGATCGCAGTGATATTGGTGCTGCCATTGCAGGCGCTCAGCACCCGGTTCGGCATGCCGGCCGATTACGGCCTGTTCGTCGCGGTCGTCCTGGCGTTGCTGGTCGGCGGGCGGATCGCCAACCAGCAGGCCGATCGCTGGGGCATTCCGAGCGAAATTGGCGGCTGACCGGCACAGCGATGCCTCGCCGGGACGGTGCCGCCACCGACGCCATCGATGCCCGCCCGCGAAGGCGTCGGCGAACCGGCCGCGGCGGCTGAATTTTCCCAGCCCCGATCTGTGCTATAGGCGGCGCTGCCCGTGGACCGGGTGACCGGAAAGCAGGGGCCGATGGCTGACGACTCGCTCACGCGGATGACGATTATCGGCACCGGCTGGATGATGGGCTGGCGCATGCTGACCCGAGTGCTGGGGCTCGCCAGCACGTTGATCCTGGCACGTTTGCTGATGCCGGCGGATTTCGGCATCGTGGCGATGGCAGCGATCTTCTCGTCCATTGTCGGGGCATTCTCCGAACTCGGCATCGGGGCGGCGCTGGTACGCCATCCGCGCCGCGACCGCTCGCTGTTCGACACCGCCTGGACATTGCAGGTGATCCGGGCGCTGCTGATCGGCGGCCTGTTGGTAGCCTTGGCGCCGGTCGCGGTGTGGTGGTTCGCCGAGCCGCGGCTGTTCGTCCTGATGCTGATCCTGGCGGGCTGCACGTTGCTGAATGGCCTCGGCAATATCGGCATCGTCGAATTCCAGCGCGACATGCGTTTCGACAGGAGTTTCCGGGTACAGGCGGTCCCTCGCCTGTTGCAGGTGGTCGCGACCATTTGCTGCGCGCTGTTGCTGCGCAACTACTGGGCGCTGATCATCGGCGTCGTCACCGGCTCGGTCGCACGACTCGCGGTCAGTTATCTGTTCCACTCGTACCGCCCGCGCCTGCGTCTTGCCGAGTGGCGGGAGTTTGTCCATTTCTCGCTCTGGACCTGGGCCTCCAGCCTGGCCGGCCTGGTCTGGTCGCGCTGCGACTGGTTCCTGCTCGGGCCGGTGATCGGGCCGGCCGGCCTCGGATTATATATGCTGGCGCTGGAGACCGCGGTGCTTCCGGTGTCCGAACTGATCGCCCCGGCCGGCGACGTGCTGTTCGCCGGTTTCGCCGAGGCGCAGCGGCGCGGCAATACCGCTCATCTGGCCACCAGGGTGGCAACCACGCTGCTGCTGTTCTCGGCGCCGGTCACCATCGCCATTTCCGCCAGCGCCTCGCATGTGGTCGCGGCCTTGCTCGGGGCGCAATGGGCCGCCGCCCAGCCGCTGATCGCCATTCTGGCGTGGCAGTGCCTGTTCAGCCCCTTCAGCTATGTCTGCAGCCAGTTCCTGGTCGCCAAGGGCCTGGTACGGATGAATTTCTTCGGCACGCTGCTGGCCGCCGCGATCAAGCTGACGGCAACGCTGGCGGTGATCGCATTGACGCATGATCTCAGCGTCATCTCGCTGATCGTCACGCTGGTGGTGGCGGCCGAGGCGACGATCTTCCTGGTCATGTTGCGGCTGGCCGGGGAGACCGGGTTCCGCGCCAATCTCGGCGGCTTGCTGCGTATCCTGATCGCCGGCGCGGTGACCGTCGGCGTGCTGCTGGTGACCGGGCTCGGCTGGCAGGGCGGCTTGCATCCGCCGGCCACCGCGTTGCTGCTCGCAGCGGCGATCGGCGGCGTGTCGGTGGCCGGCTTCGCGCTGGCGAATCTGGGCCTGTGGCAGTTGGTCGGCCGGCCGGATGGGCCGGAGCGGCAGCTTCTCGACGTGCTCGGCCGCTTCATCCGCCTGCGCCGGCCGCGGGTGCAGCAAAGCGCTCCGTGAGCCGTAACCGGGGCGCGCACGACACGTCCAGCGATCCGGCCCGATCGCCGGCACACGCTCAAACCGGCCGGATCACCCACCACGCCCGGCATTTCGCCTCCAGCCCCAGGCTGGCATGCGCCGGGCTGGTCGAGGGCAGCCGGACCATTGCGGGCCGCTCGGCCGGCAACAGCGTCCCGGCAAGCCGGCAGAATGCCGCCTCGGCCTTGGCGCCGTTGAAAAACACCCGGTCGATGCGTGGATAAGCCGCGAACAGCGCCGGCAAATCATTGGCCACCTCGTCGCGGATCGCCGAATCCAGGCTGCCGGCGCGAACACAGGATTGCAGCACATCCCACAACCCGATCCCGGCCGCCAGCAACCGCTCCAGCCGCTGCGGATAGGCCAGATCCGGCCCGGCGCCGCACAGCCTGCCCATGATCGGCCAGAACGCGTTGCGCGGATGGGCATAGTATTGCCCGGCGCGCAACGACGCCTCGCCAGGCATCGAGCCAAGGATCAGCACGCGGCAGCCGGCCGAGACGACCGGCGGAAAGCTGCGGAGCGTCAGCATCCAGGCCGGTTACGCGGTGCCGCCGATAGTCAGCCCGGCGAGCTTCAAGGTCGGCTGCCCGACCCCCACCGGCACGCCCTGGCCGTTCTTGCCGCAGGTGCCGATGCCGGGGTCCAGCGCCATGTCGTTGCCGATCATCTCCACCTTGGTCAGCGCATCCGGTCCGTTGCCGATCAAGGTGGCGCCCTTCACCGGCGCGCCGATCCTGCCATCCTCGATCATGTACGCCTCGCTGGCCGAGAACACGAACTTGCCGGAGGTGATATCCACCTGCCCGCCGCCGAAATTCACCGCATACAGCCCGCGCTTCACCGAGCGCAGCATCTCCTCAGGCGAGGCATCGCCGCCGAGCATGATGGTGTTGGTCATCCGCGGCATCGGCGCATGGGCGTAGGACAGCCGGCGGCCGTTGCCGGTGGAGCGCCCGCCCATCAGCCGCGCGTTCAGCCGGTCTTGCAGGAACCCGGTCAGGATGCCGTCCTCGATCAGCGTCGTGCGGCCGGTCGGCGTGCCCTCGTCGTCGATGGTGAGCGACCCGCGGCGGTCCGGGATGGTGCCGTCATCCACCACTGTCACCCCGCGCGAGCCGATCCGCTTGCCCATCAGCCCGGCGAACGCCGACGTGCCCTTGCGGTTGAAATCGCCCTCCAGCCCGTGGCCGATCGCCTCATGCAGCAGGATGCCGGGCCAGCCATTGCCGAGCACCACCGGCATCTCGCCGGCCGGCGCCGCGCGGCTGTCGAGATTGACCAGCGCCTGGCGCAGCGCCTCGTCGACCGCCGCCTTCCACTGCGCCTCGCCGATCAGCCGGTCGAACCCGAAGCGCCCGCCGCTGCCATAGCTGCCGGTCTCCCGCCGCCCGTCCTTTTCCACCACCACCGCGACATTCATGCGGATCAGCGGCCGCAGATCGGCCACCCGGCTGCCATCGGCGCGGATGATCTGCACCGCCTGGAACTCGCCGGCGATCGAGGCCATCACCTGCACCACCCGGCTGTCCTTGCCGCGCGCATAGGCGTCGATCTCGGCCAGGATGCCGGTGCGTTTGGCGAACGGCATGCCGGCGAGCGGGCTGGCGTCGGAATACAGCCGGTCGTTGCGCCCCGGCGGTGCCGCGGCGATGCTGCCGGAATGGCCCGCGGTGACCGCCGAGACGGTGGCCGCGGCGCGGTTCAGCGCATCCTCGGACAACTCGCCGGAATGGGCGAAGCCAGCC
The DNA here is from genome assembly GCA_035497095.1 of Acetobacteraceae bacterium. GTDB lineage: Bacteria > Pseudomonadota > Alphaproteobacteria > Acetobacterales > Acetobacteraceae > 70-18. The sequence continues at coordinate 4,057 of DATJEA010000562.1, forward strand.
GCCTCGCCGGCCACCGCGCGCAGGCCGAAGCCCAGCGAGGTGTCGAACCCGGCGGCGCGGATGCGGCCGTCATCCAGGCTGATCTGCTCGCTTTCGCGGTATTCCAGATACAACTCGCCGTCATCGGCCTCGGCCAAGGCCCGGCCGGTGATCCGCTCGGCGGCATCCCGCCCCAGGGTCACGCCCTCGCGGGCAAAAAACAGCGCGTCGGTGGCTTCGAGTGCGGATGTCATGGAACGGCCTTTGAAATGGAACGGCGCAGGCGGTGGCGCAGCACCAGGGCGGCGGTCAGCAGCAGCACGGCGTTGAACTGGTGCGCCACCGCCAGCGACACCGGCACCACCGCGAGTAATGTGGCGACGCCGAGCAGATATTGCAGCCCCACCGCCAGCGCCAGCGCCAGCGCCGGCCCGCGCGCCGTGCGCCAGGCCGCCGCCGCGGCGGCCATCGCGACGATCACCGTCAGGGTTGCCAGCAGCCGATGGTTGAACTGCACCGCGGCGATGTTCTGCACCAGGTTGCGCGGAAACGGCTGCAGCATCGCATAGCCGCTCGGGATCAGCCGCCCGTCCATCAGTGGAAACGTGTTGTAGTCCAGCCCGGCATGCAGCCCGGCGGTGAAGCCGCCGGCAACGATGGTGAGCGCGACCAGAACCAGCGTCGCACTGGCCAGCCGGCGCGGCAGCACCGCGCCACCCTCGGGCACCGGCGCCCGCACCGACAGCGCCGTCCACAGGATCGCCCAGTACAGGATCAGCGCCAGGCTGAGATGCACCACCAGCCGCACCGGCGCCACGGCCGTGCTGTCGGGGAAGAAGCCCGAGGCCACCATGAACCAGCCGACCGCGCCCTGCAGCCCGCCCAGCACGAACAGCAGCACGAGGCGGGGCACCAGCCGGCGCGGAATCGCCCCGCGCAGCGCGAACACCACCAGCGGCACCAGGAACACCAGCCCGATCAGCCGCCCCCACAGCCGATGCGACCATTCCAGCCAGAAAATCTGCTGGAACCCGGCCAGCCCGAAACCCTGGTTGAGCAGCTTGTACTGCGGAATCTCCTGATACAGCTTGAACAGCCGCTCCCATTCGGCATGGCTCCACGGCGGCAGCGTGCCCGCCAGCGGCGCCCATTCCATGATCGACAGGCCCGAGCCGGTCAGCCTGGTGGCGCCGCCGAGGGCGACCATCACCAGGATCATGAAGGCGGAGATGAACAGCCACAGCGAGACCAGCCGGCGGTTGCGCGGCGTCATCGCATCGGCGGCGGAGCGGGCGGAGGCAGGATCGAACGGCATGGCCCAGCATACCGCGTGGCGCGGCAGGCGCACAGGTGCTGCGGCGCATCATGGCCGTCAGGCGAGCCGCGCCACCGCAGCGTGTGCCGGTCGCCATCGCCGGGCGGCGCAGCCGTCACGCCCGCCGCGCGATCAGCGCCACGCCGAACGCCACGAACACCGCCCCCGCCACCCGGTCGATCCAATGCGAGACCCGCCCGAACGCCGCCGCCGCGCGCCGCGTCGTCAGCAGCAGCACCACGGCCGCGTACCAGGCCAGCGAAATCACCACCATCTCGGCCACCGCCGCCAGCCCGTCACCCAGCGGCGCCCCCAGCGGCATCAGCCCGGCAAACAGGCTGGCCACGAACAGCGCCGATTTCGGGTTCGACAGCGAGGTGAACAACCCCAGCCGAAACGCCGGCCCCGCCGTCTGCCGCCGCTGCGCCACCGTGGCCGCGAAGCTGCCGCGGATGATTCTGATCCCGATCACGATCAGATACGCCGCCCCCGCCAAGGTCATCGCCTGATACAGCCAGGGCGCGAACGCGAACATCGCATGCACCCCGAAGAACCCGGCCAGCCCCCACACCGTGGTGCCCAGCCCGATCCCCGCCACCACCCCCAGCCCCTCCGCCCGGCTGCGCACCACCGCCACCCGCGCCGCGACCAGGAAATTCGGCCCCGGCGTCACCACCGCCACCCCCCAGATCGCCGCGACGGCAGCCAGCAGCGTGAATGACGGCATGGCGATACTCCAGCAGAGGACGGCGTTTGTGGCCGAAGCGCGGGCCAAGGATAGCAGCGGCGGAGGCTCGCCGCCCGGCCACAGTTCGCCACGGGGCGCGTTGCCTGTATACCCCGGCGATGGACCCGCTCGCCCTCTATATCCACTGGCCGTTCTGCCTGGCCAAATGCCCGTATTGCGACTTCAACTCGCATGTCCGCGACCGCATCGACCAGACCCGCTTCGCCGCCGCCCTGCGCCAGGAACTGGCCTGGGAGGCCGCCCGGCTCGGCCGCCGCCCGCTCGCCTCGATCTTCTTCGGCGGCGGCACCCCCAGCCTGATGGACCCTTCCACCGTCGCTGCCCTGATCGACGACGCTAAACGCCTGTTCGCCGCCAGCGATGACATCGAGATCACGCTGGAGGCCAACCCGACCAGTGTGGAGGCGGCGCGCCTGGTCGAATTCCGCGCCGCCGGCGTCAACCGCGCCTCGCTCGGCGTGCAGTCGCTGCGCGATGACCAGCTTCGCCTGCTCGGCCGCCAGCACAGCGCCGCCCAGGCGATCGCGGCACTGGAGACCGCCCGCGCCATCTTCCCGCGCCTCTCGTTCGACCTGATCTACGCCCGCCCGCAGCAGACCCTGCCCGACTGGCAGCGCGAACTCGCCGAGGCCCTGGCCCTGGCCGCCGACCACCTGTCGCTCTATCAGCTCACCATCGAGCCCGGCACCGGCTTCGAGGCGCTGCACCGCTCGGGCGCCCTGGTGCTGCCCGAGGACGACGCTGCGGCCGCACTCTACGACGCCACCGGCGAGGCCGCCGCCCGCTTCGGCCTGCTGCCCTACGAGGTCTCCAACTACGCCCGGCCCGGCGCCGAAAGCCGCCACAACCTGGCCTATTGGCGCTACAGCGACTACGCCGGCATCGGTCCCGGCGCGCATGGCCGCGTGCTGATCGACGGCAAACTGCTCGCCACCCGCCGCCATCGCGCCCCCGAGCCCTGGGCCGAACGCGTCGAACGCCAGGGCCACGGCAGCACCGCCGAAGTGGAAATCACCCCACGCGAGCGCGCCCGCGAAATGCTGCTGATGGGCCTGCGCCTCACCGAAGGCATCGACCCGGCCCGCTTCGCCACCCGCACCGGCCTCGCGCTGGACGCCGCAATCGACGCCGAAACGCTGGCCCGTGCGCTGGAGGAAGGCTACCTGACCCGGAGCCAAACCCGCCTCGCCCCCACCCCGGAAGGCCGCAAACGCCTGGATTCGCTGCTGGCGGCGCTGGTGCTGTAACACCGGCCAGCACGCCCCGGTTTTGCTTGCAGCGAAACACACACGTCAGTATAGCTAACGTCAATGAACCCCGCCACCCCGGCCACCGCGCTCGGCCAACGCTATCTCCCCCACATCGTCGATCTGTGCGCCGGTGTGGCCGCGGTCGCCGCCCGCCATCGGGCGCTGGCGCCGCTGCTGGTGCTGGTCTGGATCCGCCTGCGCCGCACCCTGGCGCGGCTCGACCGTCTCGCGCTGCGCTGGCAGCAGGGCCGCCTCAGCCCGCGCCCGCGCCGCAGCCAAACCCCGCGCCGGCCGCCGCAGATCCACCCGGCCGAGGCCTGGCGCCACCGCCGCACGCCGCAGGGCCATGCCTGGCTGATCCGCCTGCACCAGCCGCTGGCGCAATACGCGCCGCGCATCCAGCTTCTGGTCGATGACCCGGAGATCGCCGCCCTCTGCGCCGCCGCCCCGCAGGCCGGCCGGCTGCTGCGCCCGCTCTGC
>DATJEA010000563.1:0-3333 GCA_035497095.1 Acetobacteraceae bacterium
ACCTTCGAGCAGAACGGCAACGCCAATGGCGGCGATGCCACGGCTGGCCCCGGCATAACCGCCGGCGGCGGTGGTGGCGGTGGCGGCGGCCATGGCACGGCCAATGGCGGTGAAGGCGGCGAAGGCCACAGCTTCGGCGGCATCGGCATCGGCGGCAGCGCGCTTGGTGCTGCTCGCGGTGGCGACGCAACCGGTGGCGCCGGTGCTGCCGGCGGTGCCGGCGTCGGCCTTGGACTCGGCTTCGGTGCCGGGCTCGGCGAGGGCGGTGCGACTGGTGGTAATGGTGGCAACGCCGACGGCGGCAACCAGAACGGCGACGGCGGCACCGGCTTCGGTGCTGGGCTTTCGGGTGCCGAAGGCGGAAATAGCGGCGATGCCGACAGCGGCAACGGCGGCGACGCGGCCGGGCTGGGCATTGGCGCGGCAGGCAGCGGCGATGCCGGCAATGGCGACAGCGGCAATGGCGGCGATGCGGCCGGAATAGGTCTCGGTGCCGGCAATGGCGAAGGTGGTAATGGCGGCGACGCCAGCGCCGACGGCGGCGGTGCGCTCGGTCTCGGCCTCGGCCTGATCGGCGTTGGCGTCGGCGTGGCCGGCGATGCCGGGCAGGCAATCGGCGGTGCCGGTGGCAATGGTGCGGGCTCGGGTGCCGGCAGCGGCGCCGGCACCGGCGGCGACAGCGGCAATGCCAATGGCGGCGACAGCGGCAACGCGGCCGGCCTCGGCCTCGGCAACGGTCACGGCGGCGACAGCGGCAACGCCAATTCCGGCGATGCCGGCGACGCCCTGTCCCTCGGCCTCGGCCTCGGGCGCGGCGGCGATGCCGGTGACGGCGGAGCCGGCGGCATGGCAGGCGCTGGCGGCGCTGCGCTGGGTCTCGGCGTCGGCACGGGCATCGGTGAAGGAACCGGTGCAGGCGTCGGCGGCGCGGGCGGCCAGGGCGGCTTTGCCTGGAGCGGCGATACCATCGTCGTGCCCATCGCGGGTGATGGAACCGGCGGCGCATCCATGGGCGGCAATGGCGGTGACGGCGGCGCAGGCGGCATCATCACCAATGGCGACGGCGGCTACGGCGGCGATGGCGGCATGTGGGGTTCCAACAACGGCCACGACGGCTACGTCAACGGCCTGTCGGAAGCCCACGCGGACGCCACCATCGATACCAGTGCCTTCAACCAGAGCATCGTCATGGGCGCCAACATGATGGAAAACCTGCTCAGCCAGACGGTCGTCGGCGGCAATTACGACCAGATGGACCATAGCGGTTCCTGAACGTCTCTGACGTTCCGCGCGAGCGGAACCTGAAAGCCGGGCTACGCGGGAAAACCCCGCGTAGCCCACACCAGCCAATCAATGCCATCCGTCGAAGAATGCCGCAGCAATCGGAGAACGGTGCCGTGCAATTGGACAAGATCACCGAGGCAATCGCCCACTTCATCGGTTTATTTCAGATAGAGACGGAGCAGGCGCGACTGCGCGACGATTACCTCGAATTCAAGGCCTTGCAGGCGCGGGAAACGTCCCCGGATCAGCACGACCAGGCCCAGGTCACGTTTCAGACGCCGTACGATTTCAACGATCCGGACCCCGGCCTGCACTATGTGCCCGCCGCTCCCTCGATCGAGCCGCTGGCGGTCACGACGGCCGTCGCTTACGCGCAACTGGACATTCCGGTGCCGCTCGACTTGCCGTCCGTGCTCTATCCACGATATCCCGTGCAGCCCCTGCAACTGGTGGACACCCATTCAAGCGTCCGGTCGATCGAGTTGACGCCGCCGGGCTCGGTTGCCGTGCACGTTTCGCAGATCAACAACCTCTCCGACAACGACTTCGTCAATGTCGGAACGAACGCGGTCGCCTTCCATGCGATCGGCACGCCGAACCTGGCGCTCGACGCCTTGGTGAGCGACGCCGCGCACTTCAACCCGATCGATGCGGCCGCCTTCGGGTCGGCGCAGGATATCGGCAGCTTCATCACCGATGCCGCCGCGTCGCTGAACGCCTTTGCCGCCGGCGTCGATGCCGCGCAGGCGCAAAACGGCGGCGATCCCTTTTCTCCCTTCAGTCCCGCCGATGGCGTTTCCGTTCACGCCGATGTCTCGGTCATCGATTTGCCGGAAGCCGGCGCGATCTATGTCAACGGCTGGAGAGTGGACGAAGCGCCGAAGCTGGACGACCTGCTTCCGGCCGCCTCGCCGCTCGTCAAGGACGCAGCAACCGCCCCCACCGATACGGTGCCCGGCGGCAATCACCTGATCCAGGGTCTTGGAACCAGTGCGACCGGCGAAACGATCCATGGGCAAGGCGAAATTTCCGGTCCCACCTCGGTCGATATCAACACCGGCAGCAACGTGCTGGTGAATTCAGCAGCCCTGGTCAACGACGCGCTGGAAGGCAATGTCTTTGCGATAGCGGGCAACCATTTTACGCTGAACGCCATCGTCCAGATCAACGCCTGGAGCGATTCCGATTCCATCGGCGCCAGCCTGAGCGGCTGGGGCAACGCCGCGCAGGGCGCCGCCACGGCGGCCTTCAACATCGCCCAGATGCAGCATATCGACACCGGAAGCGACGCCGGCGCGTCGAACGATCCGGCGCAGTTGGGATTTCCCAAAGCGTGGGCGATCACCGAGATCCACGGCGACTTCGTGTCGCTGAACTGGGTCCAGCAGCTCAATTTCGTGCTCGACAACGACACCAGCGTCGTCGCCTCCGCCTCCGGCGTGACGACGCAAGTCGGCATGGGCGAAAATCAGGGTTTCAACGACCTCTCGCTCGCTGATCTGGGCAAATATTACGACCTCATCCTCGTCGGCGGAAATTACTACAACGCCAACATCATCACCCAGACCAACGTGCTGCTCGACGACGACGTGGTGGGCGCGCTTGCCGGCTTCCACACCTCCGGCCAGGGTTCGGTGTCGACTGGCGACAATCTTCTGTGGAACGATGCGAAGATCACGACCATCGGCCACGACATGACGGGCACGCTGCCAACCGGCTTCTACGACGCGCTGAATGAACTCGCGGCCGGCGGCAAGGTGCTGCCGTCGAGCGTGCTGACCGACAGCGCCTTTCAGGGGCTCGAGGGGCTCAGGGTTCTCTACATTTCAGGCAGCATCTACGATCTGCAATATGTGAGCCAGACCAATGTGCTGGGCGATTCCGACCAAGTCGCGCTGGCGATGAATTCGGCGGCGCAGGCGGATGTGAACGCCAATTGGACGGTCACCACCGGCTCCAACGCGCTGGTCAATTCAGCGCAGATCGTCGACGTCGATCCGGCCGGCAAGACCTATTTCGGCGGCGATCACTACTCCGATGAGTTGCTGG
>DATJEA010000564.1:0-11136 GCA_035497095.1 Acetobacteraceae bacterium
GGCGTCAGCCGCGGCGCGTCGGGGAAGCGCTGCGCGCTGTCGATATATTGCCGCTGGTAGAACACCGTCAGATACCCCGCGTGCCAGCTCAGCGGCGGAATTTCCATATACGGCTTGGCGCCCTCCGGCACCTCGCCGCGCCGGTCGGTGGCGATCGGCTCGAACAGCAGCGCCAGCAGGTCCGGCCGCTCGGCCAGCATGCGGTTATAGATCGACAGCGCGCTGACCAGCAGCGACCGGCCGCCTTCCTTGGCGGTGCGGAGGCACAGCAGGCCGACCAGATCGGCGCTGTCGGTGTGGAAGGTCTGCCGCGCCGAGGTCTGGTAGATGCGGGTGTTGGGATCCCTGGCGTCGGCGCCGACGTCGCGCACATGGCCGAGAATATGCCCGGCGGCGTTCTGCGAGCGGGCGCTGCCGAGATGCGCGCCGATGCCGCAGAAGATGGTGGCGGCGGTCTGCTGCGAATAGCCGGCGACCGGCAGGCCGCGCAGCAGCTCGATGCCGTTGCCGTGCAGCAGCTTCTGCTTCAGCCGCTGCAGATAGCCGCCGAACCGGGGCAGCGGGAAGGCTGCGGCGGTGATCTCGCCGACATCGCGGCCGAGCGCCAGATAATGCCGGGCGGCGGCTTCCAGTTCGGCGATAGCATCGGCGCTGAGCGTTACCAGCCATTGCTCCGGGTGCTGCGCCATCTCGGCGCCGATCCAGGCGGCGGGGCCGGTCATGCGCGGCGGCAGGGTCGAGACGTCCAGCATATGCGGCCTCCCTCGGATTGTTCCCATATGACCGATGCGCGGCCAGACGCAAGCCGGCGGCCTCGAACGACGCCTGGCGCCCGGACCGTATCAATTCGGCTTCGGCCCGCCGAAGAGGTGGTGACGGCCCTTGCGGCGCCGGGTGCGCGGGCCTAGATGACACTGACCAGGCCGGGCCCCTCTGGCAGCTCCAGTGAGCTGTGATGTCGGACTGGGTGTCCAATCAGGCGGCCCGGTGATCGTGGAACACAAGCAGCAGTAATCGTCCGGCAGCGTTGGCTGGCCGCCCGGTGGGGGGCCTGGAGCGCTGCCGTCTGCCGTTCCGCGCCGTCGGGCTTCCAGTTCGTCAGGATGGGAGCCGCATGGCCGAATTGTTCACCGCGGAGGCGTTCTCCGCCCTGCTGCAGGTCATCATGATCGACCTGGTGCTGGCGGGCGATAATGCCATCGTCATCGGCCTCGCCGCGGCCGGGCTGCCGCGCGACCAGCGCACCAGAGCCATTCTCATCGGCATCGTCGTGGCGACCGTGCTGCGCATCGGCTTTGCCCTGGTGGCGGGCCAGTTGCTGCAGATCATCGGCCTGCTGCTCGCCGGCGGCATACTGCTGCTCTGGGTCTGCTGGAAGATGTGGCGGGAACTGCGCGCCAGCCGCCCCGAGGCCGGCGATTTCGACCGGCAAGACGGGATCGCCGGGCGCCCGCCGCGCAAGCGCTTCGCCCAGGCGGCCTGGCAGATCGTCATCGCCGACGTGTCGATGTCGCTCGACAATGTGCTGGCGGTGGCCGGCGCGGCGCGCGAGCATCCGGGTATTCTGGTGTTCGGCCTGATCCTGTCGGTGCTGCTGATGGGCGTCGCGTCGAGCTTCATCGCGCGCCTGCTGCAACGCCATCGCTGGATCGCCTATGTCGGCCTGGCGGTCATCCTCTATGTCGCGCTGGAGATGATCTATCGCGGCGCTGCCGAGGTGCTGCCCTATCTCGGCTGGTGAACCGCTCGACAATACCCGGCAGCGACCATCTGGCGCGCCGGAACGTGAACCGGATGCCCGGAGGCATCGGATCGGTTCCAAACCGGAGAACGTGACATGAAGTGCCCAATCGACCACACCGATCTCACCATGGCCGATCGGCAAGGCATCGAGATCGACTATTGCCCGAAATGCCGCGGCGTCTGGCTGGATCGCGGTGAGCTCGACAAGCTCATCGAGCGGTCCGCCGATGCGCCTGCGGCCGCGCAGCGCCATGCCGAACGGCCGCGCTACAAGGACGACGACGATCGGCACCGCGACGATCGCCGCCACGATTCACCGCAGCCCTACCGGAAGAAGAAATCGCTGCTGGGGGAACTGTTCGATTTCTGAGCGGCGGTGTGCCGGGTAGCACACCGAGCCCGCGAGCCCGGCCAGCGCGGTGGTCCGCGCCGGCCAGGCAACGGCCGCCGCCGTTGTGCATGGCGGGCCGAAGCCTGCTATGCTCCGCCGCGGCAGCCGTGAGCCGGGCCGGCCGATGTGGCACCCGGCGGGTGGCCGCGCCAATTCGGAGTCCCCGGCATGGACATTTTCGTCACCGGCGCGGCCGGCTATATCGGCGGCTCGGTCGCGGCCGGGCTGCTCGCCGCCGGGCATCGTGTGGCGGGGCTGGCGCGCTCCGAGGCCCGCGCCGCCGAATTGCGCGCCCGCGGCATCGTGCCGGTGCTCGGCACGCTCGACGATGCGGCGGTGCTGGCCGCGGCGGCGGGCCGGGCCGATGCGGTGATCAACGCCGCCAACGCCGACCATGAACCGGCAATGCGGGCGCTGACCGGCGCCCTGGCCGGGTCGGGCAAGCCGTATCTCCATACCAGCGGATCGAGCGTGATCGGCACCCAGGCCGGCGGCCACAAGCTGGACCACATCTTCGACGAGGCGACGCCGTTCACCCCCTCGCCGGGCCGCGCCGCCCGCGCCGCACTCAACGCCGCCATCCTGGCGCAGCGCGGCGCCGGGTTCCGGCCGGTGATCATCTGCCCGAGCCTGATCTATGGCCTGGGGCACGGCGTTACGCCGCACAGCATGCAGGTACCCTGGCTGATCGCCACCGCCCGCAAGCACGGCGTCGCCCGCCATTTCGGGCCGGGCGAGAACATCTGGTCGAACGTGCATATCGACGACCTGGTGCGGCTGTATCTGCTGGCGCTGGAACGGGCGCCGGCGGGCGGCTTCTATTTCGCCGAGAACGGCGAGCACTCGATGAAGGAACTGTGCCAGGCGATCAGCCGCATGCTCGGCCTCGGCGGCACGACGCAGGCGATGACGCTGGCCGAGGCGGCGGCGGAATGGGGCGAGGGCGCCGCCCTCAACACCATGGGCTCCAACAGCCGGGTGCGCGCCGTGGCGGCCCGGGCGGAACTGGGCTGGGCTCCAACGGGCGCCTCGGTGATCGAGGAGATCGAGCGGGGCTGCTACCGAATTTAGTCGCTGAGCGCCGCGACGCCGGGCAGGGTCTTGCCCTCCAGCCATTCCAGGAACGCGCCGCCGGCGCTGGACACATAGGTCAGCTCGTCCATCACGCCGGCCTGCCGCAGCGCCGCCACGGTATCGCCGCCGCCGGCCACGCTGCGCAGCCTGCCGGCCTTGGTGGCCGCCGCCACCGCGTGCGCCAGCGCCATCGTCGCGGCGTCGAACGGCGGCGTTTCGAACGCGCCGAGCGGGCCGTTCCAGACCAGCGTTTTCAAGGTGCCGAGCTTGTCGATCAGCGCCTTGACGCTGGCCGGGCCGACATCGAGGATCATCGCGTCATCCGGCACCTGGTCGATTGGCACCGTGCGGGTCGGCGGGTTGGGCTTGAACTCGGTCGCGGTCACCGCATCCACCGGCAGCACCACCTCGCAGCCGGCCTGCTTGGCGGTGGCCAGGATGTCCAGCGCGTTCGCATGCATGCCGGCTTCCTGCAAGGATTTGCCGACACTCTTGCCCTGTGCGGCGAGGAAGGTGTTGGCCATCGCGCCGCCGATCACCAGCATCTGCACCCGCTTGCTGAGATGGCCGAGCACCTCCAGCTTGGTCGACACCTTGGCGCCGCCGATGATCGCCGCCACCGGCCGCTCCGGATGCTCCAGAGCGGCGGTCAGCGCCTCCAGTTCGGCCTGCATCAGCCGCCCGGCGTAGGAGGGCAGAAAATGCGTCACGCCCTCGGTGCTGGCATGCGCGCGATGGGCGGCGGAGAACGCATCGTTGACGAAAATATCCGCCAGATCGGCCAGTTTTTGCGCGAATTCCGGGTCGTTTTTCTCCTCCCCGGCGTGGAAACGGGTGTTTTCCAGCACCACCACGTCGCCGTCGTGCATCGTATCGATCGCCTGGCTGGCCATGACGCCGACGCAGTCATCGGCGAAGCGGACATGCCGGCCGAGTGCCCGGCCGAGCGCCAGCGCCACCGGCGCCAGCGACATGGCGGGCACCCGCTTGCCCTTCGGCCGGTCGAAATGGCTGATCACGATCACCCGCGCGCCGCCTTGCGACAGCTCGCGAATGGTCGGGCACAGCCGCTCGATGCGGGTCTGGTCACCGATCTTGCCGTCATGCACCGGCACGTTGAGATCGGCCCGCAGCAGCACCCGCTTGCCGGCGACCGCGAGCCCGTCCAGCGTCCGATAGCCCATGATTACAGGCTGCCGAACAATGCGGCGGTGTCCGACATGCGGTTGGAGAAGCCCCACTCGTGGTCGTACCAGCTCATCACCCGCACCAGCCCGCCATCGACCACCGCGGTTTGCGTAGCGTCGAAGGTGGAGGAATGCGGGTCGTGGTTGAAGTCGATGCTGACCAGCGGCGCGGTGTTGTAGCCGAGGATGCCCTTGAGCGGGCCGGATTCGCTGGCCGCCTTCATGGTGGCGTTGATCTCCTCCTTGGTCGGCGTGGTTTTCAGCACCACGTCGAGCGAGACCAGCGACACGTTGGGGATCGGGATGCGGATCGCGGTGCCGTCGAGCTTGCCCTTCAGGTCCGGCATCACCAGCCCCACCGCGCGGGCGGCGCCGGTCGAGGTCGGGATCGCCGAGACCGCGGCGGCGCGGGCGCGGTGCAGGTCCTTGTGCAGCGTGTCGACGGTGTTCTGGTCGCCGGTATAGCCGTGGATGGTGACCATGTAGCCGCGCTCGATATGCCACTTGTCGTGCAGCACCTTGGCGATCGGCGCCAGGCAATTGGTGGTGCAGGAGGCGTTGGAGATGATCGTCATGTCCTTGGTGAGAACCTGATGGTTCACCCCGTAGACGATGGTGGCGTCCACCCCGTCGCCGGGGGCGGAGATGATCACCTTGCGGGCGCCGGCGGCCAGCAGCGGGGTTGCCTTCTCCTTGGTGGCGAAGATGCCGGTGCATTCCAGCGCCACGTCGACGCCCTGATACGGCACCTTCGAGGGGTCGCGCTCGGCCGAGACGGTGATCGGGCCGTAGGTGCGGCCATTATGGTGGATGGTGATGTTCTGCCCGTCCACCACCACCTCGCCGGGGAAGCGGCCATGCACGCTGTCGTAGCGGAACAGGTGGGCGTTGGCTTCCACGCTGCCGAGGTCGTTGATCGCGACCGGCACCACATCGGTGCGGCCGCTTTCGACAATGGCGCGCAACACGAGGCGTCCGATGCGCCCGAACCCGTTGATGGCGACCTTCACGGCCATATGATCGTTCCTTATCCGAATGATTTGGTCTCTGCGCAGGAATATAGCGGTGGATCGGCGGTTTTGGGAGTGCCCGCTTGGCGGGGCAGCTTCCCCCGGCTCCGGGCTCCCCGACTGGCTCCCCGACTGGCTCCGGGGCCGGCGGTTGCGGTGGAGGCGTGCCGCTCCCACTTCAGCAGGGTGGGCGCGGCGCTCGGCTGCGTCAGGCGATCTCGATCGCGCACGCCCTCCCGGCTCTGGACCGGGAGACCACCGTCAACATCAAGGTGATCCCGATGGACGAGCAATCGACCCACGACGGCAGCGGCGCCGTCCGCACCACCACCGAAGCGCGGCAGGGGCAAACCACCGCTGGCGGCCAGGTCCGCTGGATGCTGGGGGGGACGCTGGCGCTGGTGGTGATCGGCCTGATCGTCGTCGCCTACTTCATGTCGTAGCGGCGGTCCGTTGTTTGGTCGCGTGATGCAGACCTTCGTGTGATTCCACCTGCGGTCATCACGCTCTACAGCCGCTTGACCGCCGCGACCAGCGCCTCGGCGGTGATGCCGAAATGGCGGTACAGGTCTTCCACCGGTGCCGAGGCACCGAAGCCGGTCATGCCGATGAACCGGCATTCCGGCCCCAGCCAGCGCTCCCAGCCGAACGCCACCCCGGCCTCGATGCCGATGCGCGGCGCGCCGCCGAGTACCTGGGCGCGCCAGGATTCGTCCTGCTGCTCGAACAGCTCCCAGCAGGGCAGCGACACCACCGCCACCTTGATGCCCTCGCCGGCCAGCATCTCGCGCGCCTGCATGGCGATGCAGACCTCGCTGCCGGTGGCGATCAGCGTCGCGGCGCGCGGGCCATCGGCCTCGGCCAGCACGTAGCCGCCGCGCGCCGAGCGGTTCTCGCCGGTGTCGGAGCGCAGCGCCGGCAGGCCCTGGCGCGACAGCACCAGCAGGCTGGGGCCATCGGCGTGACGCAGCGCCAGTTCCCAGCATTCCGCGGTTTCCATCGCATCGGCCGGGCGCAGCACATGCATGCCCGGCATTGCCCTGAGGCTGGCCAGCTGCTCCACCGGCTGGTGGGTCGGGCCGTCCTCGCCAAGGCCGATGCTGTCATGGGTCACCACACTGATCACCCGGATTCCCATCAAAGCCTGTAGCCGCAGCGCCGGGCGCATGTAGTCGGTGAAGCAGAAGAACGTGCCGCCATACGGGATCAGCCCGCCATGCAGCGCGATGCCGCTCATCGCCGCCGCCATGGCGTGCTCGCGGATGCCGTAATGGATGTAGCGGCCGGCGTAGTCGCCGGTGTTGACCACGCCCATGCTCTTGACCAGCGTCAGGTTGGAGCCGGTGAGATCGGCCGAGCCGCCGACCAGTTCCGGGATCGCCGGCACCAGCGCGTCGAGCGCCTTCTGGCTGGAGGCGCGGCTGGCCAGCTTGGGGCGGGATTCGGCGAAGTCGGCGCGCAACGCGGCGATGGTTTCGTGGAAATCTTCCGGCAGCCGGCCGGCCATCACACGCTCGAACTCGGCGCGCATCTTGTGGCGGGCCAGCCGCTTCAGCCAGGCGCGGCGGGGGGTGGCGCCGCGGGCACCGGCCTCGCGCCACTGCGCGGCGAGATCCTCCGGCACCTCGAACGGCGGCGCGGTCCAGCCCAGCGCGGCCTTCGCGGCCTTCGCCTCCTCGGCGCCCAGCGGCGAGCCGTGCGCGCTGTTGGTGCCGGCTTTCTTGGGGGCGGAGAAGCCGATGATGGTCTTGCAGGCGATGAAGCTCGGCCGTTTCGAGCGCATCGCGCTGGCCAGTGCCGCGGCGACTGCCTCCGGGTCATGGCCGTCCACCGCGCGCACCGCCCAGCCGCTGGCGGCGAAGCGCTTCAACTGATCGTCGGAGGTGGCGAGGTCGGTGGAGCCGTCGATCGAGATCGAATTATTGTCCCACAGGATGGTCAGCTTGGCCAGTTGCAGATGGCCGGCGAGGCTGATCGCCTCCTGGCTGATGCCTTCCATCAGGTCGCCGTCGCCGCAGATCGCCCAGGTGCGGTGATCGACCAGGCTGCGGCCGAAGCGGGCGGCCAGCATGCGTTCGGCCAGCGCCATGCCGACCGCGTTGGCCAGACCCTGGCCGAGCGGGCCGGTGGTGGTCTCGATGCCCGGCGCATGGCCGTATTCCGGGTGGCCGGCGGCCGGCGAGTGCAACTGGCGGAAATTCTTGATGTCGTCGATCGTCATGCCGGGGAAGCCGGTCAGGTGCAGCAGCGAATACAGCAGCATGCAGCCATGCCCGGCGGACAGCACGAAGCGGTCGCGGTCCGGCCAGTGCGGGTCGGCGGCGTCGTATTTCAGCGCCTTGGTCCATAGCGCGGTGCCGACATCGGCCATGCCGAGCGGCAGGCCGGGATGGCCGGAATTGGCGCGCTCCACCGCGTCGATCGACAGCGCGCGGATCACGTCGGCCATGCGCCGCTCCGGCGTCATCGGCCGGGCGAGAATGGCGGCCTGTTCGGCGAGGGCCGGATTCGGGTGGTCGGAAACCTCGGCGGTTGCAGCCATGAGACACCTCCTGCGTGTGCGGCTATTACGGGCGTAGGGCTGCGCCGACAAGGGCGCGGCCCGGCTTGGGGTTGCATGGAATGGATCAGCGGCGGCTCGGCCGTCTGGTTTGCCATATGGTGATGCCGCCATTCCAGGCCAGCGAAATCGCCAGCGCCAGCAGCAGCGCCGGGGTGGAACCGAGCGCCACCGCGGTGAGCGCGAGGGCCGCCAGGGCGACCGTGTTGCCCAACATGCCGACCAGCATGTTGACCAGGACCGCCGCGGCGCCGGCGCCGCCGAGGCGCGGATACAGCAGCACCGCGACGCTGGTGGTCACCACCGGCGCCAGCGCGGCGAGCCCGGCGGCGCGCGGGCCGAGCAGGCGGCCGATCGCCAGCACCAGCGCCACCAGCGCCATCGCGGCCAGGGCGCGGATCGGCGTGTCCCATCGGCTGGGCTGGCCGCGCGGGCCGAGCGGCGCCCGCCGCCAGCGGCGGGTGAGCCAGGCGCAGCCGAGGAACAGCGCGACGTTGATCGCGCAGGCGAGCGCGAGGCCGGGCGCCAGCACTTGCAGCAGGGCCACCACCAGCAGCCAACTCAGCAGCGCCGCCGCGACCGCCGCCAGCAGGCCGTGATGGCGGCTGCGCTGCGGCCGGCGCGCCAGCCGGGCATAGACCACGACGAACACCGTGGCGCCGGCGATCGCCGACAGACTGGCCAGCGCGCTGCTGGCGATGAAGGCCGGCGGATGCTCCATCGCCAGGAAGGCGTAGGCCGGGCCGGCCGAGACCGGCAGCGTTGCGATCATCGCGCCGACCAGCGGGCCGGTGCGCTCCACCAGCCGGCAGGCCAGCACCACCACGGCGGCGGTGATCGCCAGTTTCAGCGTCAGCGCCAGCAGCATCGCGGTTCCTTCGGCGGGTCAGGCCGGATGATTTGCAACTGTTTGCTTCGGCACAATGTTGCGCATAGGCTGCAACCCTGCCGCGCGTCCGGCGCGGTGATGCAACGCACAGGAACCCAAACCATGATGAGACGGACCGTGTTTGCTGGCGCGATAACGCTGGCGGCGGCGTTCGGGCTGGGGGCGGGCGCCCCGGCCCAGGCGCAGATCCATATCGGTGTCGCCGGGCCGATCACTGGCGAATACGCCAGCTTCGGGGCGCAGTTGAAGGAGGGCGCCGAGATGGCGGTGGCCGACCTCAACGCCAAAGGCGGCGTGCTGGGCCAGAAACTGGTGCTGGAAGTGGGCGACGACGCCTGCGACCCGAAGCAGGCGGTGTCGGTGGCCAACCAGATGGCCAGCAAGGGCATCAAGCTGATGGCCGGGCATTTCTGCTCGTCGAGCTCGATCCCGGCCAGCAAGGTGTATCTGGATGAAGGCATCCTGATGATCAGCCCGGCCTCGACCAATCCGGCGCTGACCGACAAGGGCGGCTGGAACGTGTTTCGCACCTGCGGCCGCGACGACCAGCAGGGGGCGGTGGCCGGCGCCTATCTGGCCAAGGAGTTCAAGGGCCGCAAGATCGCGATTCTGAACGACAACACCGCCTACGGCAAGGGCCTGGCCGACGAGACCAGGAAGGCGATGAACGCGCATGGCCTGAAGGAGGCGATGTACGCCACCTATGTGCCGGGCGAGAAGGACTACTCGGCGCTGGTGTCGCGCATGAAGGAAGCCGGCATCGACGTGATCTATGTCGGCGGCTATCACACCGAGACCGGGCTGATCGTCCGCCAGGCGCATCAGCAGGGCATGCACCCGACGATGATCGGCGGCGACGCACTGGTGACCAAGGAATACTGGCAGATCGCCGGCGGTGACGGCGAGGGCACCATCATGACCTTCCCGTCCGACCCGCGCCGGCGCGCCTCGGCGGCCGCGGTGGTGAAGGAATTCAAGGCCAAGGGCATCGATCCGGAAGGCTACGTGCTGTACACCTATGCGGCGATCCAGGAATGGGCGCAGGCGGCGGCCAAGGCCGGCACCACCGACCCGAAGAAGGTGGCCGACACGCTGCGCGCCGGCACCTGGGACACCGTGCTGGGCAAGATCAGCTACGACAAGAAGGGCGATGTGACGCAGTCCGACTACGTGTTCTACATCTGGCACGCCGGCAACTACGCCGAGATGTAAGCGCGGGCGGCCCCGGACGGTGTTGTCCGGGGCCACTTGCTTATTCGGCGCTGGGCTCGGCGGTGTCGAGCATCAGTGCCGCGTGGGCGTAGGCGCCGCCGGCGCGCATTTCGGCGGCGACCCAGATCGCCTCCATCAGCTCCTCCTGGGTGGCGCCGGCCCTGAGCGCCGCCTTGGTGTGGCCCTTGATGCAGTACGGGCACTGCGTGACATGCGCCACCGCGACGGCGATGATCTGCTTCATTTTCGCCGGCAGCGCGCCATCGGCGAACACCGCCTTGCCGAACGCCTCGAACGCCGCCTGTTGCGCCGGGGCCAGCGCGCGCCTGCGGTCGGCCAAGTGTCGGGTTGCGGCAGGATACATTTTTTCACTCATGTCTGGGCTCGTTCTCACTGAGTGCGCAACGGCGGAGGCCGCCGTGCCCGGCGGGCAACCGCCTGCGCATTAAGGGCTTTCGTTAATCGGGTATTGCGGATACAGTCTGGGGTCGCCCCCCAGAAATTGCAATCCCACGCGAGGCCTGCGCATGCGGCTCACCCAGTTCACCGATTTCGGCATACGCGCGCTGGTCCTGTTGGCCGATCGCGAGGGCGAGGTGCTGAGCGCCAGCCATATCGCCGACTCGCTCGGGGTCTCGGTGCATCACATGGCCAAGGTGTTGCAGGCGCTGGGCGCCGCTGGCCTGGTGCGCAGCCTGCGCGGCAAGCAGGGCGGCGTGGTGCTGGCGCTGGCGCCGGAGGCGATCCGCATCGGCGCCGTGGTGCGGGTGCTGGAGGAGGGGCAGTCGCTGGTGGAATGCTGCCGCCCCGATGGCGGCGGCTGCGTGCTGACCCCGGACTGCCGGCTGCGCGGCATGCTGCTGGGCGCCGAGCGGGCATTTCTGGCCGAGCTGGACCGGTTCACGCTGGCCGATTGCCGCATCCCCGATCTCGCTCGGCTGCTGGTTCCGGGCCGCGCCGCGTAGCGTCGGCTATATAGGTATTGACAATACTGGTATTGGGTCCAGAGTGCGGCAGCGCGGATACGCGTGAACGTCGCACGGAGGGTTCCATGGCCGAGATCGCCGATG
>DATJEA010000565.1:0-10680 GCA_035497095.1 Acetobacteraceae bacterium
GGGGTCGACCGGCTCGATCATCAGATGCACGTCGAACGGCAGCCTGGTGAGCGGACGCAGCGCGCGCAGCACGCCAGGGCCGAAGCTGATGTTGGGCACGAAATGCCCGTCCATCACGTCCAGATGCAGCCAGTCGGCGCCGGCCGCCTCGACGGCCAGCACCTCGTCGCGCAGGCGGGTGAAATCAGCGGCAAGCAGGCTGGGGGCAATGACCGGGGGGCTCATGCCGATGGTTGTATCGGCTGGACTCCTTGTGACACAAGGCGGCAGGCGCGGTTTGCCGCCAGGAAGCGGAAAACAGCCCGCTTATTCGCCCCGAGGCACGCGGACGTAGGCGGGATGGGCCGGCGCTGATCCGGCCCATCCCTGACGCAACAGGCGGTTGTGGTGTCAGCCGCCGCCGGTCATGCCGCCTTGATGCCGGCGATGAAGTCATCGACCTCGTGGCTGAGCTGCTCGGCCTGGCGCGACAACTCGTCCGAGGCGCCGAGCACCTGGCCGGCCGCCGAGCCGGTTTCGGTGGCGCCCTGGCTGACGCCGGCGACATTGGCGCCGACCTCCTGGGTGCCGGTGGCGGCCTGCTGCACGTTGCGGGCGATCTCCTGGGTGGCCGCCCCCTGCTCTTCCATCGCCGCCGCGATGGTGGTGGCGATCTGGTTCACTTCGCCGATGGTGCCGGCGATGCCGCCGATCGCTTCCACCGCCTCGCGGGTGGCGACCTGGATCTGGCCGATCTGCTGGGCGATATCCTCGGTGGCGCGGCCGGTCTGCTGCGCCAGCGACTTCACTTCGCTGGCGACCACCGCGAAGCCCTTGCCGGCATCCCCGGCGCGGGCCGCCTCGATGGTGGCGTTGAGCGCCAGCAGGTTGGTCTGGCCGGCGATATTGCTGATCAGCCCGACCACCTCGCCGATCTTCTGCGCACCATCGGCCAGCGCCCGCACGATGGTGTCGGTGCGCCCGGCATCGGCGGCGGCGCGGCCGATGATGCGGGTGCTCTCGCCGACCTGGCGGGTGATCTCGGCGATCGAGGCGGCCAGTTCCTCGGCGGCGGCGGCCACGGTGCGGACATTGACGCTGGCCAGCTCGGCGGCGGCGGCAACGGTCGCGGTCTGCACGTTGGTCTGCTCGGCGATGCCGGTCATGCTGCGGGCGGTGGCCTGCAACTCGGTGGAGGCGGAGGCGACCAGGCCGACCAGTTGGCCGACCCTGGCCTCGAACCCGCCGGTCAGCGCCAGCAGGCGTTCGGCGCGCTGCTGCTTGGCGGCCTGCTCCTCGGCCTGGGCGGCGGCCAGCCGGTCGGCCTCGGCGCCGCGCTGCTTCAGCTCCACCACCGCGCGGGCCATCACGCCGAGCTCGTCGCGCCGCTCGGTGCCGGGCACCTCGGTGCTCCAGTCGCGGTCGGCCAGGCCGCGCAACGCCAGGGTGAGCCGGCCGATCGGGCGGATCATGGTCGCGAAGGTGAGCCAGATGCCGATCGCCAGGCTGAGCAGCACGGTGATGCCGAGCGCGGCGAACGACATCAGGCGCTGCCGTGCTGCCTCGGCGCGCAGGCTGATCGTGGCGGCGTCGCTGCGATCGTCGAGCCGCTTGCCGAGATCGCGCATCGCCGCGACCGCCTTGGTGGTGGGGCCGGTGAACTGCTTGTCCATCAGGGTCATGGCGCCGGCCGACTGGCCGACCGAACTGGTCAGCCCGACCTTGCCGGCGACCTCGATCAGCGTCTTGACGGCGGCTTCGGTCTCGGCCAGCGCCGCCAGATCAGCTTTGTCGTGCAGCGTTACGCGCAGCTTGTCGGCATAGCCGGTGAAGGTGCGCCCGAGATTGGGCAGGTCGTCGAGCAGCGCCTTGACCCGGTTGGGGTTGGTCTCGGCGACCATCTCGTAGGCGATGCGGCGCAGGTCGGTGATGCTGGTGGTGATCTCGGCGGCCCAGAACGCGCCGGTCGCCTCGTGCTCCAGCAGCGAGCCGTAGCCGTCCGACAGCCGCTGGGTGGTGGCGGCATCGTAGGTTGCCAGCCCGACCGCGGCGAAAGAGAGCAACACCAGCGGCAGCACGGCTTTCTGCCAGAGACGAAGATTGGCGATGACGCGGGACATGGGATCTCCACCGGTAATGCCGGCGGCGCCGGCCGATGCGCATCACCCTCGGCCGATTTGGTGAATTCCCGGCTAACGCGCTACCGCTGCTCGCCGCCGATCCGGTTGATCCCCTCGCTGTGGCGGAATGCCGGCAGGCCGACGCCGGTGGCATCGAAGCCGCCATCATTGGCGATGCACTGGCCGTTCAGATAGCTGGCCTCGCGGCTGCACAGGAAGCCGACCAGCCCGGCCATCTCCTCCGGCGTGCCGTAGCGGCCGAGCGGAATGGCGTCGTGGTAGTCGGCGCGGATCGCCGGGGTATGCACTTTCTTGGCCATCTCGGTCTCCACCGGGCCGGGGCAGACCGCGTTGACCCGCACGCCGTAATTGCCCAGTTCGGCGGCGTATTGCCGGGTGAGGTGAATGAGCGCCGCCTTGCTGGTGCCGTAGGCGACCCGCAGCGTGCTGGCGCGCAGCCCGGAGATCGAGGCGATGTTGACGATCGCGCCGCTGCGCTGCGCCCGCATGGCGGCGCCGAACGCCTGGGTGCAGAGGAACGCGCCGTCGAGGTTGGTGGCGAACACGTGCCGCCAGTCGGCGAACGAGGTGTCGAGCGCCGGGCCGAACACCGCGACGCCGGCATTGTTGACCAGCGCATCGACCCGGCCCCAGCGGGCCAGCACCGCGCCGGCGGCCTCGGCCACCTGATCGGGGTCGGAGACGTCGCAGGGCCGCGCCAGC
Organism: Acetobacteraceae bacterium; assembly: GCA_035497095.1. GTDB lineage: Bacteria > Pseudomonadota > Alphaproteobacteria > Acetobacterales > Acetobacteraceae > 70-18. The sequence continues at coordinate 2,823 of DATJEA010000565.1, forward strand.
ACGCGCTCCGGCTGCGCCAGTCCCGCTTCGGCTCCGGCCAGGGTGGCGGCGTCGATATCGAGCAGCGCCACGGCATGGCCATGCGCCAGGAACCAGGCGCCGATCGCGAGGCCGATGCCGCGCGCGCCGCCGGTGACCACCGCCACGCCTTCGAGTTCAGTCATGTCCGTCCTCCCGATGCCGTTCGCCACGCATATGCCGCCGCGGCGGCTGCGATAACATCGTCCGCCGGGGCCATGCTTGACGGCATCGGCCGGCCGACTGATGTTCTCCGCTGGGCTGAACAAGGGCGGGTAGTTACGACCGACGCGCCCAGGCGGCAACCCGCGCGCGCCGCCCCGGCCAGCACGCCGGGTTGCCTGGAGTCGGCGGATGACGATCAGCGGTGATACTGCACCCAGGCAAAGCACGCTTTCCCCAGAGGACATCGCGCGGTTCGGCGCCGATCCGGCGGCGGCGTTTGCCGCCAATTTGAAGGCGGTGCGGCAGCGCATCGCGGCGGCCTGCAAGCGAGCCGGGCGCGACCCCGCTACGGTGCGGCTGCTGCCGGTCACCAAGACGGTGCCCGCCGAGGTGCTGCGCCTTGCCTTCGCCGCCGGCATCAGCGAGTTCGGCGAGAACAAGCTGCAGGAGGCCCGCGACAAGCAGGCGGCGCTGGCCGATCTGGCGATAAGCTGGAGCATCATCGGCCATCTGCAGACCAACAAGGCGAAGTATCTGGTGCGCTTCGCCAGCGAGTTCCATGCGCTCGACAGTTTTCGGGTGGCCGAGGAACTCAACCGCCGGCTCGACGCCGCGGGCCGCGATCTGGACGTGTTCGTGCAGGTCAACACCTCCGGCGAGGCCAGCAAATACGGGCTGCATCCCGACGACCTGCCGGGGTTCGTCGCCCGGCTGGGAGATTACCCTCGGCTGAAGCCGCGCGGGCTGATGACGCTGGCGGTGTTCAGCGCCGAGGCCGAGCGGGTGCGGCCCTGCTTCCGGCTGCTGCGCGAATTGCGCGACCGCGCCGCGGCCAGCCATCCCGGCATCACGCAGTTGTCGATGGGCATGTCGGGCGATTACGAAATGGCGATCGAGGAAGGCGCCACCGTGGTGCGGGTCGGGCAGGCGATTTTCGGCCCGCGCCCGACCGCCGATTCGCTCTATTGGCCCGGCCTTGCCTGAGCGCCCGCCAGCAGGCGGCCATAGCCGCTGACCGGCGCGTGAACCCCGCAGGCCCGCAGCGCCGCCCACAGGCTCACCTGATTGGCGGTCAGCACCGGCCGCTGCACATCGCGCTCCAGCGCCTCGATGATGCCGACGCAGCGAAACCCGGTGCCGGCGATCAACACCGCATCGGCGCTGTCCGGGCAGGCGGCGCGGATTTGCGCATAGAGCGGCTCGATCTCCTGCTCGAAGCCCATGCCGAGCGGATACAGCTCGCCCGGCGGCAGGTCGCGCCATTTGCGGCCGGGGTCGTAGCGCAGATGCCCGGCCGGTTCGCAGCCGCGCTCGGCGTAATAGCGCAGCCCGGCTTGCAGGATGGCGTCGTTATACCACGGCGGCAGCACCAGGAACGGCCGCCGGCAGCCGGAACTGCGCAGTGCCGCCAGGCTGTCCAGCCCGTTGGTGCTCACCGCCACGCCCGGCAGCAGCGCGGCCAGCCGCTCCACCACCGCCTCGTCCCAGCCGGTGCCGCCGAGGATGCTGCTGGAGCTATGGCCGAGCACCACCGCCGACAGCCGCATGCTGGCGAATTGCCGGCAGCCGCGCTCCAGATCGGCCTCGAACTCGACGCCGGAGCGGTCCGCCCGCCAGCGCGCCCAGGGCGCCGGCGCCGTCACCCGTGCTGCGTGCACCGAGACATGCGGCGGCGCCATCGCCCACCATTCGGCCTCGGGCACCGCCTCGTTGCCGACGATGAACATGCCGATCCGGGCCTGCCAGCCCCAGTTGTCGTTCTGCGCCATTCGCCTGCCCCCGGTTGCCGGGATATGATCGCGGCGCCGGGCGGTGGCGTCCAGGGGGCGCCGGCGATTGGCAAAAGCCGGGCGATGCTGCCATGTTTCAGGGCGTGATCGGCGGGGAATGCTAGGCATGGCGACAGGATTCAGGGGACAATCGGTCCGGCGGCTGGAGGATGAGCGGTTCCTCACCGGGCATGGCCGCTTCATCGAGGATATCGACGCCGCCGGCCAGGCCTGGATGCAGGTGGTGCGCTCGCCGCACGCCCATGCCGAGATCACCGGCATCGACATTGCCGCCGCCGCCGCGATGCCGGGGGTGCTCGGCGTGTTCACCGCCGCCGACCTGGCCGGGCTCGGCACGCTGCCCTGCACCGTGGCCGTGCCCAGCGAGCCGCCGATGGCCAGCCCGCCGCATCCCGCGCTGGCGACCGGCCGCGCCCGCCATGTCGGCGATCCGGTCGCCTTCGTGATCGGCGAAACCCGCGACGCCGCGCGCAATGCGGCCGAGGCGGTGGCCGTCGACTACACGGTGCTGCCGGCGATCACCGACGCCGCCGCCGCACTCCGCGAGGGCGCGCCGCAGCTTTGGCAGCAGGCGCCGGGCAATCTCAGCTACCGCTTCCGCCGCGGCGATAGTGCGGCGGTGCAGGCGGCGCTGGCCGCGGCCGCGCATGTCGTCGAGCTGGAGCTGGTCAATAACCGCATCGTCATCGCCGCCACCGAGACGCGCGGCGGCATCGCCAGCTATGACGCGGCGCACGGCTACCATCTGCAGTTCTCCGGCGCCGGCGTGCACCAGCTTCAGGCCGAACTGGCCGGCGCGGTGTTTCATGAGCCGGCCGAACGCATACGGGTGTCCTGCCCGGATGTCGGCGGCGGCTTCGGGGTGAAAAGCGCGCTGTATCCCGAGTGGGTGATGCTGCTGTGGGCGGCGCGCCGGCTCGGCCGGCCGGTGAAATGGATCAGCGAGCGGGTCGAGGATTTCGTCACCACCGCGCAGGGCCGCGCCAACCTCACCCGCGCCCGGCTGGCGCTCGACGCCGAGGGCAATTTCCTCGCGCTCGATGTGGACACCATCGCCGAGCTTGGCGCCTATCTGTCCTCCGGCGGCCCCGGCAGCTCCACCTTCGCGCCGGCCAACGCGATCGGCAGCGGCTACGTGATTCCGGCCATCTTCATGGATGTGCGCGGCGTGTTCACCAACACCGTGCCGATCGACGCCTATCGCGGCGCCGGCAAGCCCGAGGTCAACTACATGATCGAGCGGCTGATCGACGAGGCGGCGCGCGCCTGCGGGTTCGACCGGATCGCGCTGCGGCGCCGCAACCTGGTGCGCGAATTCCCCTACCACAAGGCGCTCGGCACGGTGATCGATTGCGGCCGCTTCGCTGACAACCTCGACGCCGCCGTCATCGCCGCCGACCATGCCGGCTTCGCCGCCCGCCGCGACGCCTCGCGCCAGCGCGGCCGGTTGCGCGGCATCGGCGTCACCTGCTTCATGGAAACCGCGCGCGGCGCGCCGAACGAGGGCGCCGAAATCCGCTTCGAGGCGGATGGCACGGTGGCGCTGGTGGTCGGCACCCAGTCCAACGGCATGGGCCACGAGACCAGCTACCGGCAGCTCGCCGCCGACCTGCTCGGCCTGCCGCTCACCGCGTTCCGCTACGTGCAGGCCGACACAATGCTGGTGCGCGACGGCAACGGCCATGGCGGCGCGCGCTCGATGCACATGGGCGGCTCGGCGCTGGTCAAGGCGGTGGACACCATGCTGGCCAAGGGCCGCGCGGTCGCCGCCGGGCTGTTGCAGGCGCCGGCGGAGCAGGTGGAGTTCGCCGCCGGCCGCTTCGTGGTGCGCGGCGACCAGGCGCGCGGCGTCGACCTGCTGAGCGTCGCCGCCGCCGCCCGCGACCCGGCCACCTCGCCGGCCGCCGACGCCTCCGGGCTGGACACCTATGTCTGGAACCTGCTCGACCTGATCACCTTCCCCAACGGCTGCCACATCGCCGAAGTGGAGATCGACCGCGACACCGGCGAGGTGGTGCTGAGCCGCTACACCGCGGTGGATGATTTCGGCACCCTGCTGAACCCGATGCTGACGCTCGGCCAGGTGCAGGGCGGAGTGGTGCAGGGCATCGGCCAGGCGCTGCTGGAGCACACCGTCTACGACCCGGAGTCCGGCCAGTTGCTGAGCGGCTCGCTGATGGACTACACGCTGCCGCGCGCCAGCGACATTCCGGACCTCGACATCCGCTTCAGCGGCGTGCCGACCAGCGCCAATCCGCTCGGCCTGAAGGGCGCCGGACAGGCCGGTGCGATCGCGGCACCGCAGGCGGTGGTCTGCGCGGTGCTCGATGCGCTGGCGCCGCTCGGGGTCAGCCATATCGACATGCCGGTCACCGCCGAGCGGGTCTGGCGGGCGATGCGCCAGCCGCCCAAGCACGCGTGACCCCCCTGCCCCACTCAACAGGTAGCTGATGGCCGCAAAAACCACCCTCAACGCCAAAAATCTCGAAGCCCTCGGCGCCGCACGCCTCGCCGCATTGCTGATCGAGATCAGCACCGGCGACGCCGCGACCAAGCGCCGCCTGCGCATGGCGCTGGCCGGCGCGCAGAGCCCGGCCGATCTGGCCCGCGAAGTGCGCAAGCGCATCGCCACCATCGCCCGCTCGGGCTCGTTCGTGGACGGATCCGGCATCCGCGCGCTGGCCAAGGATCTCGATGCCCAGCGCCGCGCGATCACCGACACCGTGGCCAAATCCGGCCCGGATGACGCGCTCGACCTGATGTGGCGCTTCATGGCGCTGGCCGGCCCGGTGTTCGATCGCTGCGACGACAGCAACGGCATCGTCGCCAGCGTGTTCGACGACGCCGTCAACGATCTCGGCACCCTCGCGCAGCGGGCCACGGCCGGCCCGGAAGTCCTGGCCAGCCAGGTGTTCGCCGCCGTGGTCGCCAACGATTACGGCCAGTTCGATGGCCTGATCGCGGTCACCGCCCCGGCGCTCGGCAAGGCCGGACTCCAGCATCTCAAGCGCCAGATGGTCGAACTGTCCAAGCGGCCGGTCCCCCGCCCGCCGGAAAAGGACCGCCAGAAGATCGGCTGGGCATCATCCGGCCCGATCTACGCCGACGAGATCGCCGAGCGGTCGCGGCTCACCACCGTCCGGCTGGCCTTGCAGGAGATCGCCGACGCCGAGGGCGACGCCGATGCCTTCATCGCCCAGTACGACAGCAAAACCCGCAAGGTTCCCAAGATCGCCGCCAGCATCGCCCGCCGGCTGCTCGATGCCGGCCGGGCCGAGGAGGCGCTGGCCGCACTCGACGCCGCCGAACACCGCAAACCCGGCGAATTCGACTGGCCGGAATTCGACTGGGAGAACGCCCGGATCGACGCGCTGGACGCTCTCGGGCGCGCCGACGACGCGCAGCAGGCCCGCTGGAGCTGCTTCGAGCGCGCGCTGTCAGCGGAGCATCTGCGGGCCTATTTGCAGCGCCTGCCGGATTTCGACGATGTCGAGGCCGAGCAGCGCGCGTTCGACCATGCGCAACACTTTGCCGAGCGGCATGCCGCGCTGTCATTCCTGGTCTCCTGGCCGGCGCTGGACCGGGCCGCCACGCTGGTGACCACCCGCGCCGCCGAACTGGACGGCAACCGCTACGAGGTGCTGAACCAGGCCGCCGATGCGCTGGCCGCCAAATACCCGCTGGCCGCCACGCTGGCGCTGCGGGCGATGATCGACTTCACGCTGAGCAAGGCCCGCACCAGCCGCTACCGCCACGCCGCCCGCCACCTGCGCGACTGCGCCGGCCTGGCCACGGGCATCACCGATTATGCCGGCTGCGAAACCCACGCCGCCTACGAAGCGCGCCTGCGGCAGCAATACGGCCGCACCCGCTCGTTCTGGAGCCTGCTGCCCTAAGGCGCCGCCCGCGCCCTCAGCCCCGCCGCGCCACCGCCGCCAGCACGGTATTCTCCAGCAGGCAGGCGATGGTCATCGGCCCGACGCCGCCCGGCACCGGGGTGATCGCACCGGCCACCGCGGCGCAGCCGGCGAAATCGACATCGCCGACCAGCTTGCCGTCGGCGCCACGGTTGATCCCGACATCGATCACCGCCGCCCCCGGCTTCACCCAGTCGCCGGCCACCATGCCGGGCCGCCCCACCGCCGCCACCACGATATCCGCCCGCCGGCACTCCCCGGCCAGATCCCGCGTGCGGGAATGCGCCAAGGTCACCGTCGCATCCGCCGCGGTCAGCAGCGCCGCCATCGGCCGCCCGACCAGCACCGAGCGCCCCAGCACCACCGCCCGCGCGCCCCGCAGTTCGATCCCGGCATGCGCCAGCAGCTTCATCACCCCGCGCGGCGTGCACGGCGCCAGCCCCGGCCGCCCGGCGGCCAGCAGCCCGGCGTTCAGCGGATGCAGCCCGTCCACATCCTTGGCCGGGTCGATCGCGTCGAGCACCGCCGTGCTGTCGATCTGCGCCGGCAGCGGCATCTGCACCAGAATCCCGTCCACCGCCGGATCATCGTTCAGCCCCCGCACCACCGCGAGCAACTCCGCCTGCGTGGTCGCCGCCGCCAGCCGCAGCGTCCGCGCCGCGAGCCCGGCGGCACCGGCGGCGCGATCCTTGTTGCGCACATATACCGCGCTGGCCGGGTCGTCGCCGACCAGCACCACCGCCAGCCCCGGCCGGTACCCCAGCCCCGCCACCCGCGCCGCCACCTCGGCACGCAGCGCCGCCGCCACCACCTTGCCGTCGATAATCCGCGCCGTCATCGCGCCGCCCCCTCGCGCGTTTCCAGCGCCGCCAGAACCCTCACCAGACTCTGCGGGTCGCCCTCGGCACGCAGCGTCTTGCGCCGGCTGCCCGCCCCCTGCCGCACGCTGACCGCCGACTCCGCCACCCCCAGCAGCCCGGCCACCATGCGGCACACGGCGCGGTTGGCCCGCCCGTCCTCAGCCGCCTCGGCAACCCCGATGCGCAGCCGCACCCCATCGACGTCCGGCGCCCGCCCCTGCAGCCCCGGCCGGCGCGACTTCGGCTGCACCTTCACCGCCAAGGTCACGCCATCCGCAGCCTGGCGCCAGAACGCCGTCACAGCAGCATGCCCTGCCAGTTGCCCATCATGATCGCGCCATACAGCCGGCGCAGCAGTTCCTGGACGATATAGATGCCGAAAATCAGGATGATCGGGCTGATGTCGATCGAGCCGAAATTCGGGATCACATTGCGGATCGGCCGCAGCGCCGGCTCGGTGATGCGATACAGGAAATCGCCGATGCTCCACACGAAGCGGTTGCGCGTGTCCAGCACGCCGAACGCCACCAGCATGCTCATCACCGCCGCCAGGATGACAGCCCATTGATACAGGCTGAGAATTTTTATGGCGAGCTGAAATAGGATGGTGATCACGCTGAAACCCCTGCTGCGGCGGGCGCAAGCTACAGGGGGCCTATTGCCGCCGCAACCATTTGCAGCGCCGCCATGCCGCAACGCGGGCAAACCCCGCTTGACTCGCCCCGCCGGCGTACGCATTGTCCGCCCGCTTCGGGAATGGGGCTGTAGCTCAGATGGGAGAGCGCCTCGTTCGCAATGAGGAGGTCAGCGGTTCGATCCCGCTCAGCTCCACCACCATCCCCGAAAATCAATGACTTAAAGATGATCCGGCAGCCGCTGTCACACAGGGCTGTAACACATGTCGTCTGGGTCTCACCTGCTTCGCCGGGGGCGAATCTTTCATCTTCGTGTCCGGCTGCCCCTGGACATCGCGACTCGGATAGGTCGGCAGGAGATCGTCCGAACCCTTCGAACGTCGAACCCAGGAGTTGCGCGGTTCCTGGCGGCCGCTATAGCTGTCGGCTTTCGCGATCTCTGGGTATTGACACGCATGACGGGCACAAGCGAG
>DATJEA010000566.1:0-7540 GCA_035497095.1 Acetobacteraceae bacterium
GCCGCTCCCCGGCTTCAGGCCGGCCAGCGCCGCTTGCAGCGGAGCATAGCTCAGGAACGGATCGGTGATGGTGCCGGCATTCTGGTTTTGGTCACCGGTGATGCGGACCGAGCCGGTGGTGGAAATGACGCCGCCGGTATAGACTGCGGGCACGTTGATGGTGCCCGAACCGCTCATCTGCAAACCGCCATTCGAGCGCATGTTGCAGTTCCGCCCGGTCACGTCGGTGGTTCCGCTCATGCTGAGCGCGTCGGCGCTGGTGCCCAGCGCCAGCAGGCAGGGCTGGCCGCCGGTCGCACCCGGCACCGAGTCGGCGGTCGAGCTCGCGGTGATGGTCTGCGTCGCGGCGCCGCCCAGCAGCAGCGCGAAGGCGCCGTTGATGCTGCGGGACACCGTCACCGTCACCGCGGTGTTGGCCGAACTGGTCACCCCCGGCCCGATCGTGACCTGAATTCTATTGTCGGTCAGCGTCTTGCTGGCGGGTACCCAGCTTCGGCTGGCGCTGCCCGCCACCCCGTTCACTTCCGCGACATTGGCCGCGACATTGGCTGCCGTCTGCGCATTGCCGGAGGCGCCCAGCGCCCTGGCCCCGGCGTACGCCGCGGCGTCCGAGGCGACCTGCAATTCACCGCGCGCCACGGCATACTGGCCAACCTGCACGCCAGCGCCGACGCTTGCCAGCAGCGCCGGCGCCGCGACGGCGACCCATAATGCCACGACGCCTTTTCGGTTCAGCCGGAAGGAACGGAGATGGCAATGCATGACGGAAGCCCGCAATAACAATGGCGAGCAGTACGACAAATCAACATCAAAGCAAAACCCGATAACGGACTAATACATTCGGATCGGCCTGAAAGAACTCGGAAACGGATAGCAACCCCGCAGCAGGCCGCCGCATCGCCGCAGCTATGCGCCGCGGCTGATGATCGACGCCGTCGCCAGCAACTCCTCCAGCAGCGACATCGTCGAACACGCGGGCGTGTCGAACGGATTGACCTTCGCCCGCGCGGAGTATTTCAGCAGCAGCGCATGGTTCACCCGTGCGATGTCCACCTGGCCCATCGACCAATGGCCGAACCGCCGCTCGCCGATTTCCTCATAGCTCAGGATCCGCACGCCGCGATGCCGGTCGTCGCGCAGGATGGTGGCGAACAGGTCGCACACCTCGTCGCGCCCGCCTTCCAGCACCTGGATGAAGGTGTCGTCGGTATGGCACAATATGCCGGTGATGCCCCGCACCGTGTTGTTGCGGCGGGATTGCAGCAGGATGAGGTCGACCACCGGCCGCTCCACCGGGGCCGCGGCGTGGCTGGCATACAGGCAGCGAACGAGCATTTGCGCCTCAATCCTTCAAATCGATCAGCGACAGGAACTCCCGCCGCAGCGCCGCATCCTTGAGGAACGCGCCGCGCATCACGCTGTTCACCATCTTGGCCGCCGAATCCTTCACGCCGCGCCAGTGCATGCAGAAATGGTCCGCCTGCATCACCACCGCCAGCCCGTCCGGCGCCACCTTGCTCATCAGCAGGTCGGCCAATTGGGTGATCGCCTCCTCCTGGATCTGCGGCCGGCTCATCACCCATTCCGCCAGCCGCACGTATTTCGACAGCCCGATCAGGTTGGAATGGCCGTTCGGGATCAGCCCCACCCAGATGCGCCCCATGATCGGGCAGAAATGATGGCTGCACGCGCTGCGCACGGTGATCGGGCCGACGATCATCAGCTCGCTCAGCGCTTCCACGTTGGGAAATTCGGTGACCGGCGGCGCCTCGGCATAGCGGCCGTGGAACACCTCGGTCAGATACATCTTGGCCATCCGGTGCGCGGTGTCCTGGGTGTTGTGGTCGCTCGTGGTGTCGATCACCAGGCTCTCCAGCACCCCCTGCATCTTGCCGGCCACCTCGTCCAGCAGCGCCTCCAGGTCGCCCGGCAGCAGAAAATCGGCGATGTTGTCGTTGGCGTTGAACCGCCGCCCGGCCCGCCGGATGCGCGCCCGGATGCGCGCCGAGGCCGGCTGCGTCGTGGTGTCGTCGGAGTGTCGGGTATCGTTTGGCATCGGCCTGCTACTGACGGAGGAAACTCTGGCGCATCCTGGACCGGCCGCTACCAGCGCCAGATCCACTGGTAGCCCTGGTAGATCATCGGCTTGCCGATCCGGGCGAGATATTCGGCGACATAGGTGCCCTTGCCGACATGCTGCCCGTCGATCAGCAGATTGTCATCCACCGCCAGCAGCGCGCCGGGCCGGAGCGCGCCCTTGATGCTGAGCAGTTCGTAGATGTGGTGCAGCGCCGATGGGTGCCAGTTCGCCACGTCCAGATCGTAGCTGTCCAGGTATAACAGGTCGATCGACTGCCCCGCGGCGATCAGCGCCGCCTCCTGCCCGGCCAGCCAGGCCACGCTGTCGGCGCAGTCAATCGTGGTGTGCGCCCCGACCTTGCCGCGCGCGAAGGCGACATGCGCCGGGTCCAGGTCCACCGAGCGCACCCGGCCGCCATGCAGTTCGGCGGCGGCGTCCCAGATCAGCGTGCTCATGCCGTCGCCGGTGAAATTATCCTCCAGCCTGGCGCAGCCGGTCTCCACGATCAGCGGCGCGTCGCAGCCGGCGACATGCGCCAGCATCAGCTCGAACGCCTCGCGCCGCACCCCCAGCCGGGCAAGCATCGCCGGCAGGGTCAGGCCGCGCGCGCCTGTGTTGTCCTCGGTCATCCGGCCAGTCTAGGCCGCTTCGGCCGCTGCGCAAACCGGGTGGGTCCGCCGGCTAGGTATGAGACATAACCATCTCGGAATAGCGACGAACCGGCCTACCCCGGCGGCCACGCGGCATAGGCCTGCGCGACGCCGGCGCCGCTCAGCACGGTCCACGGATCGGCGGCGCCGGCGGTCGCGTCATGCAGCAGGATGGCGCCGCTGTCGGTCAGCCCGGCGAAGCTCTGGCCCGGCGCCAGCTGGCCGAGCTCGGTCACGCCGTGCACGGTCTGCACCTCCAGCGCGCCGGACGGGCCTTGCAGCAGTTGGTCGGGTTGGCCGTCGCCGTCGAGATCGGCGCTGGCCAGGAAAGTCATGCCCGGCGCCGGAAACACATCGGCGGCCAGCGGCGCGGTGTCGTCGTTGAGGATTTCGGCGCTGGCGCTGGCGGTGGTCACGGTGAGGCCACGGCTGACCCCGGCCAGCACCACCCGGAAGCCTTCATCCGGCTCCACCGTGCTATCGCCGGCAACCTGCAGCGTGATGCCGCGGCTGGTCTCGCCGGCGGCGAAGGTGATGCTGCCGTGAGGCGCCGTGCCGCCGACGAAATCGGCCGGGTTGGCGCTGTGCGGGCCGAGGCCGACCACGGCCCAGCGGATGCTGTGGCCGGCGGCGAGCAGGCCGGTGCGGCTGATGGTGAAAGTGAACGCGGTGGCGCCGCCGCTACCCTCATACTGGCGCGGCGTGTCGGCGGTGATCGCCAGGCTGGTATCGTCGTTGATGATCGTTGCCTCTGCGGAGGCGGTCGTGATGTGAGTGCCGGCGGAGGGGCCGCGCAGCACCACCCGGAAACCTTCATCAGCCTCCGCCGTGGTGTCGCCGGCGACCATCACCGTGACGCTCTGCGTGGTCTGGCCGGGGGCGAAGGTGACGCGCCCGGAGGGCGGCACGCCGCCGACCAGATCGCTCGGCCCGGCGGAATGGCCGGCAACACCGACGGTGCTCCAGTTCACGCTGTCGGTGCCGCCGTCGCCGGTGCGGGTGATGGTGAACACGAACGGGGCGGCGCCGCTGTTGCCCTCGTTCTGACTTGGGGTGTCGGCGGCAATGGCGAAGCTGGCGGTGTCGTCGTTGGTGATCACCGCCTGGGCGGCGCCGGTGACGACATGGGCGCCGGCGGAAGCGGCCCGCAGCACCACCCGGAAGCCCTCATCCGCTTCCACCTGGGTGTCGCCGGCGACGCTGACGGTGATGAGCTGGCTGGTCTGGCCGGGGGCGAAAGTGACGCGGCCGGACGGGGCCACGCCGCCCACGAAGTCGCTCGGTGATGCCGACTGGCTGGCCGCCCCGACCACTGCCCAACCGATGCTGTCGGTGCCGGTACCGCCCGTGCGGGTGACCAGGAAGGTGAACGGGGTGGCGCCGCTGTTGCCCTCTGGCTTGCTGGCGTCGCCGGCGGTGATGGCGAAATTGATGTCGTCGTTGCGGATGGTGCCGTAGACTTCCGGCGCCGCGATGCTTTCCCCTGCGGCGGCGCCGGTCAGCACGACGCTGAATTCGTCATCGGCCTCGGGGATGGTGTCGCCGACAACATCGAAGGTGAGCGTCTGGCTGAGCACGCCGGGGGCGAAGGTCAGGGTGCCGGCGATGGCAGTGCCGGGCGCGAAATCGACCGCGGGATCAGCCTGCGGGCCGCCATAGCCGCCGCCGAGCTGCCAGGTGACCGTCTCGCTGGCCGCCGGTTCGGGGCTGAGCGCCGAGCGGGTGACGGTGAACACGAACGGCGTGGTGCCGCTATTGCCCTCCGCCTTGTCGGCGTCGGTGGCGGTGATGGCGACATAGCGGGAGCGATGGACCAACAGCCCGGCGAGGGTCGCGTCGTCGCCCTGATCCGGCAGTGGCGCCGGGTCGCCGATGGCGACGTCGGGCGCGGTGGTGGCGAGGCCGATCAGGTAGCCGCCATCGGGCTTGGCCGAGGTGTCGCCGGTGAAGTTGACGGTGATGACCTGGGCGCCATAGCCCGGAGCGAAGGTAAGGGTACCGGACGGCAGCACGCCGCCGACAAAATCCGCGCCGTCCACCGGGTTGGCGCCGGTGCCGGTAAGTTGCCAGGTGATCACCGCCTCGGTGCCGAGATGGCCGGTGCGCTCGATCATGTAGCTCACGGCCTGCTGGTATCCGTTATGGCCGTCGTAGAGGATGCCGGCCGCTGCCTGGTCGATGGTGAGGTAGGACGCGCCGGTGGTGCGGTCGCCCGTGTCAAACGGAACGACGAAGCCTGGGGGAGCCATCTGGAAATAGTCGCCGCCGGTGGCGGTGACATAGGCCGAGTCGCCGCCACCAGGCGTCATCGGCCAGCCAAGGTATGCCGACGTGAAGACGACGAAGGTGCTGTCTGCGCCGCTGTAATAAGAGGAATCACAATAGGTTGACATGAAGCAATTCCGAATCCCGGCATGAAAGGGCGATCTGAAATCGGCGTCGTTAAATCCTTGTAAATATAATCAGCCGGTCCGGCAACGTCTTTTCGACGACGGCGGCGTGATCGGGGTTCGCGCGTCTGGATCGCACCGCTAGATGATGATGCTGCGCCCGCGCAACTCGGCCACCACCCGGTCGGCCAGCTCCTCCGGCGAGGTGCCGACCGTCGAGAGATGGATCTCCGGCGATTGCGGTGCCTCATACGGCGCGTCGACGCCGGTGAAGTTGCGGATCTCGCCGGCCATCGCCTTGGCATACAGCCCCTTCGGGTCGCGCCGCGCGCATTCCTCCACCGGGGTATCGACGAACACCTCGATGAACTCGCCGCTCTCCACCCGCTCGCGCGCCAGCGTGCGCTCGGCGCGATACGGCGAGATGAACGACACCAGCACGATCAGCCCGGCATCGACGAACAGCCGCGCCACCTCGGCCACCCGGCGGATATTCTCCACCCGGTCGGCCTCGCTGAACCCCAGATCGCGGTTCAGCCCGTGGCGCACATTGTCGCCGTCCAGGATGATGGTGTGCCGGCCCAGCACCGCGAGCCGCTTCTCGGTCAGGTTGGCGATGGTCGACTTGCCGGCGCCGGACAGCCCGGTGAACCACAGCACCACCGGCCGCTGCCCCTTCAGCGCGCCGCGCGTCGCCTTGTCCACCGCCTGCTCGTGCCAGTGCACGTCCGAGGCGACGCGGTCCGCACCCTCGATCATCCCGGCCGCCACCGTGTTGCGGCTGATCCGGTCGATCAGGATGAAGCCGCCCAGCTCGTGGCACGCCCGATACGGCTCGAACGGAATCGGCTGGCTGAGGGTCACGCTGACCCGGCCGATCTCGTTGAACTTCAACTCCCCGGCCGGCTCCTCGACCAGCGTATCGACGTCCAGCCGGCCGGCGATCTTGGTCACCGTCGCGGTCAGCAGCCGCGGCCCGATCTGCATCAGATAGGAACGGCCACGAAACAGCGGCTGCTCGTCGAACCACGACAGCCGGGCGGTGAGCTCGGTCGCGGTCGCCGGCAGCGGCAGCCCGGCCAGCACGTCGCCGCGCGACACGTCGATCTCGCCGTCCAGCACCAAGGTCACCGCATCGCCGGCCGCCGCCTCGGCCAGATCGCCGCCCATGGTGACGATGCGCGCCACATTGGCGCTGGCCCGCGAGGCGACGTTGGTCACCCGCATCCCCGGCCGCACGCGGCCAGCGGCGATGGTGCCGGCGAAGCCACGGAAATCCAGGTCCGGCCGGATCACATGCTGCACCTGCAGCCGCAGCGGCACATCCGGCACCGGCGCCCGCGGCGCCGCCTGCTCCAGCGCCCGCAGCAGCGACGGCCCGCGGTACCAGGCCATGTTGCCGCTGCCGCTGATCACATTGTCGCCAGCCACCGCGCAGACCGGAATCGCGATCACGTCCAGCCCGCCGAGCTTCTCGGCAAACTCCCGAAACCCCGTCACGATGGCGTCGAACACCGCCTGATCGTAGCCCATCAAATCCATCTTGTTGACCGCCAGCACCACCTGGCGAATGCCCAGCAGCGAGGCGATGGTGGCGTGCCGGCGGGTCTGCACCAGCAGCCCCTTGCGCGCATCCACCAGCAGCACCGCCAGATCGGCGGTCGAGGCGCCGGTGACCATGTTGCGGGTATACTGCTCATGCCCCGGCGTATCGGCCAGGATGAAGCGCCGGTTCGGGGTCTCGAAATAGCGATAGGCGACGTCGATGGTGATGCCCTGCTCGCGCTCGGCGGCCAGCCCATCGACCAGCAGCGCGTAATCGATGCCGCCCGCGACCGTACCGTAGCGCCGGCTGTCGCGCTCCAGCGCCGCCTGCACGTCGTCCGGAATCCGCCCGCATTCGAACAGCATCCGCCCCAGCAGGGTCGACTTGCCGTCATCCACGCTGCCGCAGGTCAGCACCCGAAGGATCGAATCCGGCATCAGAAATACCCCTCGCGCTTCTTCTTTTCCATCGAGGACTCCTGATCATTGTCGATCAGCCGCCCGGCGCGCTCGGACTCGCGGGTGGTGTGCATCTCGGCGACGATCTCATCGATATTGGCGGCCGGCGAGCTTACCGCCGCACTCAGCGGATAGCAGCCCAGCGAGCGGAACCGCACCAGCCGAGCCACTGCCTTCTCACCCGGCAGGAAGCGGAACCGCTCGTCATCGACCACGATCAGCGCGCCGTTGCGCTCCACGGTCGGCCGCATGGCGGCGAAATACAGCGGCACCACCGCCATTCCCTCGTGCTGGATATAGGTCCACACATCAAGCTCGGTCCAGTTCGACAGCGGAAACACCCTGAGCGTCTCGCCGGCCGCCAGCTGGCCGTTATACAGGTTCCACAATTCCGGCCGCTGCCGCTTCGGGTCCCT
>DATJEA010000567.1:0-2361 GCA_035497095.1 Acetobacteraceae bacterium
GGCGCGCGAACTCGCCTACCCGATCAAGAAGGCGCGCATCGCGCTGGCATTGTGCGATGCGCGCCGGCTTTGGCTCGGATGCCGTGATGACCCTCGCCTTGCAGGAGTTCGTCAAGGCGACGATCGCCCCCTATAAATACCCGCGCGCCACCGCCTATCGTGACGCGTTGCCCAGGACACAGACGGGCAAGTTGCAGCGGTTCCGGCTGCGGGGGGGATGATGCGCGATCCAGTGGCGGCGGTGCCCGAGGCCGAGGCGACCGGGCAGACGGCGGCGATCTTCGCCGATATCCGCGCGGTCTACGGGGTCGGCGTGGTGAACCTGGTCTGGCGACACCTGGCCACGCTGCCCGACGCGCTGCCCTGGGTCTGGGACTGCGTGCGCCCGGCCTATGTCTCCGGCGCGGTGGCCAGCGCCGCTGCCTCGTATCGAGCGGCCGCGGCGCTGCCGGTGGCGCCGCGCCTGGCATTGGCCGACAAGCTCGCGGCCGGGCTCGATGCCTCGGCGCAGGCCGGCATCGGCGCGGTGCTGGCCGGCTATGACCGGACCAACGCCATGGCACTCGTGGCGCTCTCGGCGGTGATGGCGCGGCTGCAGGGCGAGCCCGCCGGCGCCCGCGCGCCGGCCGGCAGCCCGGCGCCCGTTGACGCGGTGCCGCTGCCGCCACTGCCGGCGCTGGAGGACATGGCGCCAGCCATCGCCGAACTGATCCACCGGCTGAACCGGCTGGGCAC
The DNA here is from genome assembly GCA_035497095.1 of Acetobacteraceae bacterium. GTDB lineage: Bacteria > Pseudomonadota > Alphaproteobacteria > Acetobacterales > Acetobacteraceae > 70-18. The sequence goes on from DATJEA010000567.1 coordinate 736, forward strand.
CGCCGAGCCGGCGCCGCTGCTCGCCAGCATGTATCGCCATCTGTCCTATTGGCCGGGCTATCTGGCACTGGCCTGGGATCAGTTGGCGCCGCTGGATGCCGATGGCCGGCTGGCCAGCGCGATCGCCGCGGCCGGCGCGCTGGGACGCCAGCAGGCCGCCTCGCTGCTGGGCTGGATGCCCGAGACACCACCGCCGCAGGATGCGATGGTATTGCACGCCGCGATCGCCCAGTTTGTGCAGGGCCCGATCGACCGCATGGTGGTCAACTGCGCGGTGCTGCGGCGGGCTTGGCAAGGCTGACTCTCGCGCTACGCCTACCACCGCTAGTAAAAATCGTTCAAATACCTACTAAATCTAGGCGCTCCGGTATTCTCCGCCTATCCAACGATGCGGCGCGGTGCTAGGCTGCGAGCAGTCGTCGGGCGCGCGATTCGTCCGGCAGTACTGCCCCAGGAACCGCGGACACCGAATCATGTCATCCACCCACACCCCCCCGACCCAAGCCCAGCACGGCCACGGCGCCGACGAGACCCCGGTGCGATTCGATCTGCTGACTTCGAACCCGGTCTACAAGCCGTTCCGCTATCCGTGGGCCTACGAGGCGTGGCTGACCCAGCAGCGGGTGCATTGGCTGCCGGAGGAGGTGCCGCTGGCCGATGACGTGAAGGACTGGCACCGCAACCTGTCGGAGGCCGAGCGCAACCTGCTCAGCCAGATCTTCCGCTTCTTCACCCAGGCCGATGTCGAGGTGAACAACTGCTACATGAAGCACTACAGCCAGGTGTTCAAACCCACCGAAGTGCTGATGATGCTGAGCGCGTTCTCCAATATCGAGACCATCCACGTCGCCGCCTACAGCCATCTGCTCGATACCGTCGGCATGCCGGAGATCGAATACACCGCCTTCCTCAAATACAAGGAGATGAAGGACAAGTTCGACTACATGCAGACCTTCAAGGTGGACAACAAGTTCGAGATCGCCAAGACCCTGGCGGCGTTCGGCGCGTTCACCGAGGGGCTGCAACTGTTCGCCTCGTTCGCCATCCTGCTGAACTTCCCGCGCTTCGGCAAGATGAAGGGCATGGGCCAGATCATCTCCTGGTCGGTGCGCGACGAGACGCTGCATTGCCTGTCGGTGATCCGGCTGTTCCGCACCTTCGTGCAGGAGAACCCGGAGATCTGGACCGAGGATCTGCGCCGCGAGTTGTATATCACCTGCGCCACCATCGTCGACCACGAGGACGCCTTCATCGACCTCGCCTTCGAACTCGGCGCGGTCGAGGGGCTGAGTGCGGCCGAGGTGAAGCAGTATATCCGCTTCATCGCCGATCGCCGGCTGACCCAGCTTGGGCTCAACGCGCTGTACCATGTGGAGCACAACCCGCTGCCCTGGCTCGACGACATGCTGAACGCGCCGGAGCATGCCAATTTCTTCGAGAGCCGCTCCACCGAATACAGCAAGGCCTCGACCACCGGCACCTGGGAGGAAGCATTCTCCGACAGCGTGTTCGAAACCGCACAACCGAGCGGCGAGATGTTGCCGGCGGACTGAGACTCGTTGCCGATTGCATCTGTTGGGCGCGCGCCGGGCCGCCTGCCGCGCCCGCTTTACCTGCCGCGCCCGC
>DATJEA010000568.1:0-11752 GCA_035497095.1 Acetobacteraceae bacterium
TCGGCGAGGTCGCCGACCGGTGGGAGATCCACCGCCCGGCCCCCACGTTCGACTCGCTCGAGCCGTCGGCCACCATGTTCGAGACCGGCATCAAGGTCATCGACCTGCTCACCCCGTACGTGCAGGGTGGCAAGATCGGCCTGTTCGGTGGCGCCGGAGTCGGCAAGACCGTGCTGATCCAGGAACTGATCAACAACATCGCCAAGGGGCATGGCGGCGTGTCGGTGTTCGCCGGCGTCGGCGAGCGCACCCGCGAGGGCAATGACCTGTATCATGAGATGATCGAGGCCGGCGTCATCAAGCTGGGCGAGGACGGCTCCACCGAAGGCTCCAAGGTGGCGCTGGTCTATGGCCAGATGAACGAGCCGCCCGGCGCGCGTGCCCGCGTGGCGCTGTCCGGCCTGTCGGTGGCGGAGTATTTCCGCGATGAGGAAGGCCAGGACGTGCTGTTCTTCATCGACAACATCTTCCGCTTCACCCAGGCCGGCGCCGAGGTTTCCGCGCTGCTCGGCCGCATCCCCTCCGCGGTGGGCTATCAGCCGACCTTGGCCACCGACATGGGCGCGTTGCAGGAGCGCATCACCAGCACCAAGAAGGGCTCGATCACTTCGGTGCAGGCGATCTACGTGCCGGCCGACGACCTGACCGACCCGGCGCCCGCCACCTCATTCGCCCATCTGGACGCCACCACCACGCTGTCGCGCCAGATTGCCGAACTCGGCATCTACCCGGCGGTGGACCCGCTCGACTCGACCTCGCGCGCGCTCGAGCCGCGGATCGTCGGCGAGGAGCATTACCTGGTCGCCCGCGAAGTGCAGCGCGTGCTGCAGACCTACAAGTCGCTGCAGGACATCATCGCCATTCTCGGCATGGATGAGCTGTCCGAGGAGGACAAGCTGGTGGTCTACCGGGCGCGCAAGATCCAGCGCTTCCTGAGCCAGCCGTTCCATGTCGCCGAGGTGTTCACCGGCTTCCCCGGCGTGTTCGTGCCGATCGCCGACACCGTGCGCAGCTTCAAGGCGATCGTCGCCGGCGAGTACGACCACCTGCCGGAAGCCGCCTTCTACATGGTCGGCACCATCGAGGATGCGGTGAAAAAGGCCGAATCCATGAAGGCGTCGGCGTAAGGAACCCACCATGCCGATCGATCTGGAAATCGTCAGCCCGGAGAAGCTGCTGCTGTCGCGCCCCGTCGAGATGGTGGTGATCCCGGCGGCGGAAGGCGAGATGGGCGTGCTCGGCCAGCACGCGCCGATGATCGTGCTGCTGCAAGGCGGCACGATCCAGATCTACGAGAACGACCAGGTGACCGAGCGGCTGTTCGTCTCCGGCGGCTTCGCCGAGATCACGCCGGAGCGCTGCACGGTGCTGGCCAATGAGGTAACGCCGGTGGCGCAGGTGTCGCGCGGCGAGGGCGAGCGGCGCATGGAAGCCGCCGAGGCCGAATACGCCGCCGCCGACAGCATGGACGTGCCGGCGCAGGAAGCCGCGATGGACAAGATGCAGGCCGCGCGCGCGATGATCGACGCCGCCGAAGCGGCCTGATTTCGGCTTCGCCGGCCGCGGCGGCTTGCCGGACCTGCGCGATCAGCGGCCGAGCAGCCTGTGGAAACGCAGGGTCAATAACCCTCGGCGCAGTGCAGTAACGCGGTGTTCTGCGGCAATCTCAATCGCCAGCCGGAGACCGCGCATAGAACGCATGCGCTGGTTGAGATGGGGGAAATGGATGGCGACCTATACCGCGGACGTAAGCTGGACGCTGAAGCAGGGAGAGGATTTCCTGAATGGCCGCTATAGCCGCGGTCACACGGTGAGCTTCGACGGCGGGACCGTCATCCCTGCCTCGGCTTCGCCGCACGTGGTCGGCAAGTGGGCCGTGGCGGCCGCTGTCGATCCGGAGGAGATGCTGGTCGCCGCGCTGTCCAATTGCCATATGCTGTCGTTCCTGCATGTGGCTCGGCTGGCCGGCTTCACCGTCGCCGCCTATCGCGATCATGCCGAAGGTGTGATGGAAGATATCGCGCCGGGACGGCAGGCCGTGACCAGGGTCGTATTGCATCCGCAAATCGAATGGGCGGGTTCGGCTCCGGATCAGGAAAAGCTGAAGCGCATGCACGATGAGGCCCATGAGGTCTCCTTCATCGCAAATTCGGTAAGAACGCAGGTAACCGTGGCATAGGCCCGCTTTGCACCCATCGCGGAGACTCGAACAGAAACGCCGCCCCTCCCTTGTCTTTCCTCGCCTGCGTGTGAATTCCTTACTTCTTTGTAATTCATTCTCGATCTCCGGAAGTTGGGCGGAATCACACGCAACCCTGCACCACGGCAAGCGCCAGGCCGCCGTCAAGCTATTGAGTTCCGCGCCGGATCGGTGAACTGTGCGGGGTAGCACGGCACCACGCGCGGCGCCGTGGCCTCCTTCACGTCAAAGGCGCGCCGAGATGATCAATCCCCACCGCATGATGCCCACGCTGCCATGAAACACTGGAAAATCGAAGATATCGCCTGGGATCAGTTCGATGCGACACGGCTCGATCCCTCCATCATTCCGCTGGTCAAGGCCGCGGCGCTGGTCGAGCGCAATGGCCACGACTACGGCATCTACCTCAACAACGTGTTCCCCGACGACGAAGCCTTCCGCGAGGCCTCGGCGTATTGGAGCGTGGAAGAGGTGCAGCACGGCGACGCGCTGGGCAAATGGGCGGAACTGGCCGACCCATCGTGGAATTTCCTCGATGCCTTCGCCCGCTTCCGCGCCGGCTACCAGATCAAGCTGGACGCCGAAGCCTCGGTCCGCGGCTCGCGCACCGGCGAGCTGATCGCCCGCTGCATGGTGGAAACCGGCACCTCCAGCTACTACACCGCGCTGGCCGAGGCCACCGACGAGCCGGTGCTGCAACATATCTGCCGCCTGGTCGCCGCCGACGAGTTCCGCCATTTCAAGCTGTTCTATGACCATATGCGCCGCTACCTGGCGCGTGAGCAGATCTCCTTCCTGCGCCGCCTGCGCATCGCCGCCGGCCGCATCACCGAGAGCGAGGACGACGAACTGGCGTTCGCCTATCACTGCGCCAACGAGCCGGACTCCATCGCCTACGACCACGGCCGCTGCCTCGCCGCCTATATGAGCCGCGCCACCGACGCCTACCGCTTCCGCCATGTCGAGCGCGGCATGGGCATGGTGCTCAAGACGGTCGGCCTGAAGCCGCGCGGCCGGCTGTCCGACGTTTCCGCAAAACTGGCCTGGCGCCTGCTGCAATATCGCCGCCGCAAATTGCAGGACCGCTACCCGGCGCTGGCCGAGGCCGCCTGAGCGGCGAAAGGAAGGGTTCTTTTTTGTAAAAAAGAACCAAAAAACTTTCACCCAGGGCTTCGCCCGCTGTCGCACCATGGTGCCCGCGTTTGTAGCCGCGCAGCGCGGATAAAGTCCTTTTGTTTCTTTTTCGTCAGAAAAAGAAGACGCTTGCTTCCTGCTCTTCGCAAAGCTGCCGTCGCACCGTTAGACTGTCAGGCAGCAGGGTGGAGCACGATCATGGCGCAGGAATTCTCGCTGGTCATTCGCGGCGGCACGGTGATCGACGGCACCGGGGCCCCTGGTGTGCCGGCCGATGTGGCGATCGCCGGTGGCCGCATCGCCCAGGTCGGCCAGGTGAACGGCAGCGGTGCCGAGGAAATCGACGCCAGCGGCCGCATCGTCACCCCCGGCTTCGTCGATATCCACACCCATTACGATGGCCAGGCGATCTGGGATTCGCACCTCGCCCCGTCGGCCTGGCACGGCGTCACCACCGCGGTGATGGGCAATTGCGGCGTCGGCTTCGCTCCCGTCCGCCCTGGCGATCACGACCGCCTGATCCAGTTGATGGAGGGAGTGGAAGACATCCCCGCCCCGGCGCTGCACGAAGGCCTGGACTGGCAGTGGGAAAGCTTCCCCGACTATCTCAACGCGCTGGAACGCCGCCCGCGCGACATCGACATCTGCGCCCAACTGCCGCACGCGGCGCTGCGCGTCTACGTCATGGGCGACCGCGCCATGCGCCTGGAAGCCGCCAACCAGGCCGATATCGCCCAGATGCGCGCGCTGGCCACCGAGGCGATGCGCGCCGGCGCATTCGGCTTCACCACCTCGCGCACCATCAGCCACCGCACCCTGGCCGGCGACCCCACCCCCACGCTGCGCGCCACCGAGGCCGAACTCACCGGCATCGCCCTGGGCCTGCGCGAGGCCGGCAGCGGCATGCTGGAAGTGGTGTCGGACTGGAACACCCCGGACCCTGAGACCGAATTCGCCATGATGCGCCGGGTGGTCGAGGCCTCCGGCCGGCCGATGGTGTTCTCGCTCAACCAGCGCCACGACCGCCGCGACGACTGGCTCACCCTGCTCGCGCTGTCCGACCAGGCCGCCGCCGACGGCCTGGCGATCCGCCCGGTATTCCCGCCCCGCCCGATCGGCATCCTGCTCGGCCTGCAAGGCAGCCAGAACCCGTTCTCCGGCACGCCGGGCTACCAGAGCATCGCCCACCTGCCGCTCAGCGAGCGCGTCGCCGCGATGCGCGAGCCGGCGCTGCGTGCCCGGATCCTCGGCGAAGACCCGTTCGCCGGCAGCAATTTCCCGCTGCTGCCCCGCCTCTCCTACGCCCGCATGTTCCCGTTCGGCGACCCGCCGGACTACGAGCCGCCGGAGCACGCCTCGATCGCCGCCGAGGCCGCCCGCGCCGGCCGCACCGCGCCCGACCTCGCCTATGACATGCTGCTGCGCGAGAACGGCCACGCCTTCATCTTCGCCCCGCTGGTCAACTACGCCGACTGCAACCTCGACCCGTGCCGCGAAATGCTCAGCCACCGCAACACCATCGTCGGCCTCGGCGACGGCGGCGCCCATGTCGGCTTCATCTCGGACGCCAGCTTCACCACCTATCTGCTGACCTATTGGGGCCGCGACCGCGCCACCGGCCGCTTCCCGCTGGAAGAACTGGTCCGCCGCCAGACCTCCGACACCGCCGGCGCCGTCGGCCTCAACGACCGCGGCGTGATTGCCCCGGGCAAGAAAGCCGACATCAATGTGATCGACTTCGCCAATTTGCGCCTCGCCCGGCCGGACATGGTGTTCGACCTGCCGGCCGGCGGCCGCCGCCTGCTGCAACCGGCCACCGGCTACGACGCCACCATCGTCTCGGGGCGCGTCACCTATCGCCACGGCGTCGCCACCGGGGCGCTGCCCGGCGTGCTGGTGCGCGGCCCGCAAGCCTGACCTCTTGAACCACCGCCCGGCCATCCCAAGGTCCAACACCGGAGCATCCGCGCGAACCCGCCGCATGTCTCCAACGGCGGGCCGCGGCCCCCATTGTCGTCTGAGGGTCGTCGTCCCCCATCAATAGTTTGGGGAGGGACCGATATGGCCATACAGAACCCGTCCACCTGGGGATGGATTCACGTCCGCGACGCCACGCAGCAGATCGGCGCCGCCACCGCCGACGAATACTGGCACGACGCCAGGCGGCACGACGCGATCCCGATGGTCCGCCGCATCGGCTTGGCCGATCTGCGCGACGCCCTGGCGCGCGGCTGGCGGGACTTCCTCGAGTATCGCACCGACGTGATCTTCCTCTGCGTGCTCTACCCGCTGCTCGGCCTGCTGCTGGCCCGCGTCGCCTCGGGCTACGAGCTGTTGCCGCTGCTGTTCCCGCTCGCCGCCGGTTTCGCCCTGCTCGGCCCGCTCGCCGCGGTCGGCCTCAACGAAATGAGCCGCCGGCACGAAATTGGCGAGCAGGTCGGTTGGCGCGACGCCTTTCAGGTGCTGCGCGCCCCCTCGATCGGCTCGATCGCCCTGCTCGGCTTCGCGCTGATCGCGATCTTCCTGCTCTGGCTGGTGGCGGCCGAAATCATCTTCAGGACCACCCTCGGCCCGACCCCGCCGGCCACCCTCGCCGCCTTCGCGTCAGACGTCCTGACCACCAGCGCCGGCTGGACGATGATCGCGCTCGGCTGCGGCATCGGCTTCCTGTTCGCGCTGCTGGTGCTGGCGATCAGCGTGGTGTCGTTCCCGCTGCTGCTGGACCGCGATATCGGCATCAACGCCGCGGTCGGCACCTCGCTCCGAGTGATGCGCGCCAACCCGACGGTGATCGCCGCCTGGGGCCTGATCGTCGCCGTGCTGCTGGTGATCGGCTCGCTGCCGCTGCTGCTCGGCCTCGCGATCGTGCTGCCGGTGCTCGGCCACGCCACCTGGCACCTCTATCGCAAGGTTATCGTCGACCCGCGCTAGCCGCGCCGCCCCTCGCGCAACCGGTCCAGCCCGCCGCGCAACGCCGCCCGCAGCTCGGCCGCCTGCGCCGGATTGGCCGGTTGCAGCGCCGCCAGCACCTGCGCCGCGGCGCCGCCCTTGTCGAGCAGAAGCGGCGAGCCCGGCAGGTCCACGCCATCATCCGCCCGCCGCACCTGAACCAGCAGCACGCGGTCGGACGGCAGCGGCGGCACCGGCTCGAAATGGAATGCGCAACACCCGTCGCCCATCCCGGCCCGCACCAGGTCCTCGCGGCGATGCGCCGCCATGGTGGCGGTGAACACCTGCCCGTTGATCACGATTTCCAGCGCCACCCGGCGCCACGGCCGCGCCTCGTCCAGCGCCCAGCCATAGAACAGCCCATGCCCGCCGGCGTCGATCCGCCCGAGCAGCGGCCCCGGCAGGCAGCCGGCGCGGCCGGAAACCCAGGTGCGGGCGCGCACCATGGCAATCGATTGCGCCGGGCTGCCGTGATCGGGCAGCAGCAGCCCGGCCGGCAGGTCCTCGGCGATCACCCCGCTGCCGCCCTCCAGCTCGACCTCGAACAACTCGGCATCGCGCTCGGCCGGCACCCGCATGATATTGATGTCGTTGACCAGCAGATGCGCCGGCACCGTCGCGGCATCGCCATTCGGCAGCACCACGCCCAGTTCGGTGCATGGCGCCACCACCAGCTCGCGCCGCGGCACCTCCTCGCCAAGCGCGCCGACGCCAACCCGAACCGGCCGCGCCTCGGGTCGCTCCGCCAGATGCGCGGCCGTGATCGCGATCCGCCCGACCCAGCTCACCCGCCGCGGCGTGCCCCCGGCATCCAGCACCTCGTCGCCGATCGCCACACGCTCGATCGCCCGGCGCCCGGTCGCCGTGGCGATCGCGGTTCCGGCGGCGAAGCCCTGCCCGGCGGGGGTTTCCGTCATGCGCTCACAATCCTCAGATGAGCGAGCAAGGAAGGTCTTCTTTTTGTGAACAAAAAGAAGCAAAAAAACTTTTTATTCGTTAAGCCGCCGCCTCCGAGTCGGCCGAGCGCCGCTCGTTGCGCTTGCGGGTGTTCGGGTCCAGATAGCGCTTGCGCAGCCGGATCGCCGACGGCGTCACCTCCACCAGCTCGTCGTCCTCGATATAGGCGATCGCCTGCTCCAGGCTCATCCGCCGCGGCGGGATCAGCAGCATCGCCTCATCCTTGCCGGCGGCGCGGATATTGGTCAGCTTCTTTTCCTTGATCGGGTTCACGTCCAGATCCGAACCGCGCGAATGCTCGCCAAGGATCAGGCCGACATACACCTTGTCGCCCGGATCGACGAACAGCGCACCACGCTCCTGCAGATACCACAGCGCGTATTGCACCGCCTCGCCATCGGCGCTGGAGATCAGGCTGCCGTTGCGCCGCCCCTCCAACTGCCCGATCCACGGCCCATAGCCAAGAAACATCCGGTTCATCACGCCGGTGCCGCGGGTATCGGTCAAAAACTCGCCATGATAGCCGATCAGCCCGCGCGACGGCATGTGGAAGGTCAGCCGCACCTTGCCGCCGCCGGACGGCCGCATGTCCTGCAACTGCCCCTTGCGCCGGCTCATCTTCTCCACCACCACGCCGGTATAGGGCTCGTCGACGTCGACCAGCACCTCCTCCATCGGCTCCTCGCGCTCGCCGGTCTCGGGGTTGTCCCGCGTCAGCACGCGCGGCCGGCCGATGGTCAGCTCGAACCCCTCGCGGCGCATCGTCTCGATCAGCACGCCCAGCTGCAACTCGCCGCGCCCGGCCACCTCGAACGCCTCGGTCTCCTGGCTCTCGGTGATCTTGATCGCAACATTGCCCTCCGACTCGCGCAGCAGCCGGTCGCGAATCTGCCGCGAGGTCACCTTCTTGCCCTCGCGCCCGCCCAGCGGCCCGTCATTGACCCGGAAGGTCATCGCCAGGGTCGGCGGATCGACCGGCGTCGCGTGCAGCGGCCCGGTAATCTCCGGCGAACCGATGGTCTCCGGCACGGTCGCATCGGTCAGCCCGGCCACCGCGATGATGTCGCCGGCCTCGGCCTCCTCGATCGCCACCCGCTCCAGCCCGCGAAACCCCATCAGCTTGGTCAGCCGCCCGGTTTCCACCAGGCTGCCATCCGGGCGCAGCACCTTGAGCGGCATGTTCAGCCTGGCGCGGCCCTGCTCGATCCGCCCGGTCAGCACCCGGCCGAGGAAATTGTCATAATCCAGAATCGAGGCGACCATGGCGAACGGCGCCTCCTTGTCCAGCGCCGGCGGCGCCACATGCTCGAGCACCATGTCGAACATCGGCGACAGGTCTTTCCGCTCGTCGTCCAGCGATTTCACCGCCCAGCCCTGCCGGCCGGAGGCGTACAGCATCGGAAAATCAAGCTGCTCGTCGGTGGCGCCGAGGGCGGCGAACAGGTCGAACACCTCGATATGCACCTCGTCGGCGCGGGCATCCTGGCGGTCGATCTTGTTGACCACGACGATCGGCTTCAGCCCCTGCGCCAGCGCCTTGCCGGTGACGAACTTGGTCTGCGGCAGCACCCCTTCGGCGGCATCCACCAGCACGATCACGCCGTCCACCATGTTCAGGATGCGCTCCACCTCGCCACCGAAATCGGCATGGCCGGGGGTGTCGACGATGTTGATGCGGGTGCCCTTCCAGATCACGCTGGTGCACTTGGCCAGGATGGTGATGCCGCGCTCGCGCTCCAGGTCGTTGCGATCCATCGCCCGCTCGGCCACCTGCTGGTGCTCGCGGAACGCGCCCGACTGCTTCAGCAACTGGTCAACCAGCGTGGTCTTGCCGTGGTCGACATGGGCGATGATGGCGATGTTGCGAATGTCCATAGGGCGACCTGACGGCTAAAACTGCGGGGCGGCCTCGCGGACTACCTGGAGCCAGCACGACCGATAGGGCCAACAACACCGGCCCGCGCCGGACAAACCGGCGCAGGGGCTGATGTTGCACTGCACACATAGTCTATCGCGCCCGGATATGCGAGCGCGATTTGCCCGATACCAGCAATGCGCGTGATGTCCACGCGCGGCGCGGCGCTTTCGGCATCGGCCGGCAAGCGGTTGGCGAAAGCGAAGCAAGCAAGGGAAAATCCAAAAAATCGCCACCAGCGGCGCGGCCTGGTGGTGGCTGCACTAAAGAAGATCCACCACAGAGACACAGAGGCACGGAGAAGAAAGCAGGGAGCGCCTTTCCCTCACTTGCTTCTCCGTGCCTCTGTGTCTCTGTGGTGAAGCTTTCTTGCCGAAGCTCGGGGGCGCGAGATTTTCGGGCACGCGACTCCAACTCTCAAAGCCTACCCGCCCAGCCGCTTCATCTCGCCGGCAAGATCGCGCTGCGGCCGGGCGCCGTAATGGCCGATCACCTCGGCGGCGGCGATGCTGCCCAGCCGGCCGCATTGCGCCAGCTTCCGCCCGGCGGTGAGTGCCGCGAGGAACCCGGCGGCATAGGCGTCGCCGGCGCCGGTGGTGTCCACCACCAGGGTCGGCACCGCCGCCACCTCCACCGTCTCGTCACCCCGGATCACCAGGCTGCCGGCCTCGCTGCGGGTCAGCGCCGCCAGCGCCACGTCGCGCCGCGCCAGTTCGGCCGCCTCGCGCCAGTCGTTGCACTCGTACAGGCTGGTGATCTCGGTCTCGTTGGCGAACAGGATGTCCACATGCCCGGCCACCAGATCGCGGAACGCCGCGCGGTGGCGGTCGACGCAGAACGCGTCCGACAGCGACAGCGCCACCTGCCGGCCAGCGGCGTGGGCGGCGGCGGCGGCGCGGCGGAACGCCGCCTGGGCTGCCGGCGGGTCGAACAGATAGCCTTCCAGATAGGTCACCGCCGATTGCCCGATCAGCGTCGCGTCCATGTCGGCCTCGCCGAGGGTGACGCAGGCGCCGAGAAAGGTGTTCATGGTGCGCTGGCCGTCCGGCGTCACCATGATCAGGCAGCGCGCGGTGGGCGCGCCGCCGACCAGCGGCGCGGTGGGGAAATGCACCCCGGCGCTGGCGATATCGTGGCGGAACACGCCGCCCAACGGGTCATCCGCCACCTTGCCCAGATAGGCCACCCGGGCGCCCAGCTGCGCCGCCACCGCGCAGGTATTGCCGGCCGAACCGCCGCTGCTCTCCTGCCCCGCCGGCATCGCCTGGTAGAGTTTCTCGGCGGTCGCCGCGTCGATCAGCGCCATCGCCCCCTTGTGCATGTCGTGGCGCGACAGGAACGCCTCATCGACCGGCGCCACCACGTCGACGATGGCGTTGCCGATGCCCAAAATATCGAAACGGGGGTTTGCGGCCGACGAATTCATGGCAGAACTCCGCGAGGATGTGCAGCGGACGCGCCGCCGGAAGCCGCCCGCCTATCATCCGCACGCCCGGACCGCAATCAACCGCGACAGTTGTAAAAGGCCGACCATGCTGACCCCGTTCCTGCGCGCGATCTCTCAGATGGACGACCGCGTCTTCCTGTCCACCGTGCTGCAAAGCGTGCTGTGGTCGGCGCTGGCGCTGGCCTTGCTCGGCGTCGGCATGGGCTGGGAGGCCTATCACATCGCCGCCGGGCATGGCTGGCTGGCCTGGATCGCCTCGCTGTTCGGCGTGGTCGGCGCGGCGCTGCTGACCTTGCTGCTGTTCGTGCCGCTGGCCACCGCCATCGCCTCGCTGTTCAGCGACCGCATCGCCGCGGCGGTGGAGCGGCGCTATTTCCCCACCCTGCCGCCGGCCACCCCGGCGACGCTGGCCGCCCAGGCCTGGGACGGCATCGCGCTCGGGCTCAAGGTGCTGCTGATGCAATTGCTGGCGCTGCTGCTGGCGCTGCTGCTGCCGGGGCTGGGGCTGCTGCTGGGCTGGCTGGTGGCCGCCTGGGCGATGGGGCGCGGGCTGTTCGTCGCGGTGGCGATGCGCCGCATGCCGCGTAGTGCGGCACTGGCGCTGTATCGCCGCCGGCGGCTGCCGGTGCTGGCGCAGGGCGGGCTGATGGTGGCGGCAGCCCTGGTGCCGGTGCTGAACCTGTTCGCCCCGGTGCTCGGCGTGGCCGCCCTGGTGCATGTGCTGCATGCCGATGCCGGCCCGCATACAGCGGCATCCGGCTTGTTCATCCGGCGCGGCGTGTGATAGGCCACGGCCTCGATCTCGACCCGTCCTTCCCAATTAGAGTGAATCGGATCGCCCGTGTTCAATCGTCGCAAACCCGCGCAACCACCCGCGCCCGGCGCCCGGCACGACTCCGGTCCTGCCGGCCCGACCCCTGCCTCCACCCCGCCGCGTGACTCGGGGCTGGGCGTGCCGCCCCGCCCCGCGCCCAATGCCGCCCCAGCCCTTGCCAAGGAGGCCTCCCCGATGAGCCGCCCACCGTTCCCCGCCGCCACCCCGCCCGCCTCGCAACCCGGCGCGATGCCAGGCGCCGTCATCGCCGGCCAGCGCAGCGGCATGCCGCAGTCGCGCGGCAGCACCGAGCGCCGCACGCTCGTGGTCGGCCGC
>DATJEA010000569.1:0-3478 GCA_035497095.1 Acetobacteraceae bacterium
CGATCCCGCAATCGCTCGGAATCAACCGCAAGCCCCGCTCACGGCATGCTCAAGCTATCGAAAGATCTGGAGATTTTAAAGGTGGTGCGGGCGGTCGGAATCGAACCGACACTCCTTTCGGAACCGGATTTTGAGTCCGGCGCGTCTACCAGTTCCACCACGCCCGCATCGTCGCGCTGGGTATCACGCGGGCGCGGCGGTGCCAAGCGATTCAGTCGATCACCGCCTGATAGGTCAGCACGCGCAACTCGCGGCGAATCGGGTAGGTGCTGCTGGGCATCAACTGGGTGAGCAGCAGCACCGCCATGTCCTCGGCCGGGTCGCACCAGAACGCGGTGCTGGCCGCCCCGCCCCAGGCATATTCGCCGGGCGAGCCGAGGATCTGCGCCCGCGCCGGGTCCAGCGTGACCGAAAAGCCGAGGCCGAAGCCGATGCCGGCATAGTTCGACTCGCTGAAGCGCGGCATGCCCATCGCCGCCATGTCGCCGTCCAGGTGGTTGGAGGTCATCAGCTCCACCGTCTTGCGGCCGAGCAGCCGGACCCCGTCCAACTCGCCCTCGTTCAGCATCATGGCGCAGAAGCGCAGGTAGTCGGCGGCGGTCGAGGTCAGGCCGCCGCCGCCGGAGCAGACCGCCGGATGGGCGGCGAAGCGGCTGGTCGCCGGCTCGTCGAATTGCAGCAGCGCGCCGGTCTTGGGGTGGCGGACGTAGTTGGCGGCGAACCGGCCGATCTTGTCCGGCGCCACGTGAAACCCGGTATCCTTCATGCCGAGCGGGCCGAGCACCCGGCTGGCCAGGAATTCGTGGAACGGCTGGCCGGAAATCACCTCCACCAGCCGGCCGAGCACATCGGTGGCGATCGAGTAGTTCCATTCGGCACCCGGCTGGGCGATCAGCGGGCAGGTGGCGGCGAGATCGACCACCTCGGCGAGCGTTCTGTCGCTGGTCTGGAAATCGACGCCGATGTCGCGGTACATCGCGTCGACGCCGGTCGACTCCATGAAGCCGTAGGTCAGGCCGGAGGTGTGGGTGAGCAGGTCGCGGAAGGTGATGTCGCGCATCGCCGGCACGGTTTCCAGCTTGCCGCGGCTGCCGCCGGTGGCGACGCGCTGGTGGGCGAAGGCGGGCAGGAAGCGGGTGATCGGGTCGTCGAGCTGGAAGCGGCCTTCCTCGTACAGCATCATGATGGCGGTGCTGGTGAGCGGCTTGGTCATCGAGTAGATGCGCACGATGGTCGCGGCGTCGAACGCCGTGCCGCGCGCCAGGTCGGACTTGCCGGTGGCGCGCGAATAGGCCAGTTGGCCGCGCCGCAGCACGTTGACCGAGAGGCCGGCGAGCTTGCCGTCGGCCACCAGCCGGTCCATCCAGCCATCGATGCGCGCCAGCCGATCGGTTGATAGCCCAACGTCTTCCGGGGTGATGCTCATAAGAATTGCCTCATCGAGTTGCCAGGAACGAAAAGTTTTTTTGCCTCTTTTTGTTCACAAAAAGACGACCTTACTTCTGGATCGCCGCACTGACCCACTGCGCCCAGGCCAACACCCGCCGATCATCGCCCTGCCGCCCGACGATCTGCAGCCCCAAAGGCAACCCGTTCGGCCCGAGGCCGGCCGGCACGGTGACGCAGGGCACATGCAGCGAGGTCCAGATCGCGTTGAATGCCGGATCCCCGGTCCAGCCCAGCCCGGCCGGCGCCTCGCCGGGGGCGGACGGGGTCAGCAGGATGTCGCACTCGCCCATCGCGGCGGGGAAGCCGGCTTGCAGGCTGGCGAAGCGCGCGCGGGCGCCGGCCAGCGCTTGCGGCCCCTGGGCGAGGCCCCAATCCAGCCGCTCGCGCAGGCCGTCGCTGATGCGGTCGCGGGCGTTGAGCAGTTCCCAGCCCATCGAGGCGGCGCTCTCGGCGTTCATCAGCACCGCGTGGGCGTCGACCAGGGCGGCGTATTCCGGCGGCAGTTCCTGCATCGCGAGGCGGGCGCCGGCGCGGGTCAGCGTGATGGCGGCGTGCTCGATCAGCGCCTGGGTCTCCGGCGCCGCCGCGGCCCAGGCCGGCGAGCGGCACAGGCCGATGCGCGGCGCGGCATCCAGTTTGGCCTCCGGGTCGCCGAGGTCGATTGCGGCCACGGCGCCGGCGAACAGCGCGCAATCGGCGACGCTGCGCGCCATCACGCCGATGGTGTCGAGGTTTTCCGCCATCACCTTCATGCCCTGGCGGGCGATGGTGCCGAAGGTTGGCTTGTAGCCGACCACGCCACAGAACGCCGCCGGGCGGATCACGCTGCCGGAGGTCTGGGTGCCGAACGCCAGCGGGAACATGCCGGCAGCCACGCCGGCAGCCGAACCGCTGCTGGAGCCGCCGGGGGTATGGGCGGGGTTGGCCGGGTTGGTGGTGGGACCGGGCCGGCGGGTGGCGAATTCGGTGGTAACCGTCTTGCCGGCCAGCACGCCGCCGGCGGCGCGCGCCCAGGCGACCGCGGCGGCATCGGCGCGCGGGCGGTGGCCGGCCCAGATCTCGGAACCGTATTCGCTTGCATAATCAGCCGTATCCAGCACGTCCTTCACACCGATCGGCAGCCCATGCAGCACGCCGGGCCGGGCGGCGCGGGCGGCGGCGCGGGCCTGATCGGCATCGAACGCGGCGAACGCCCGGACTGTGGGCTCGCGGGCGGCGATGCGCTCCAGGCAGGCTTCCATCAAGGTCATGGCGTCCAGCTTGCCGGCACGGATGCGGGCGGCGGCGGCGGTTGCGGTGAGGTCGGCGATTTCGGACATCGGGCGCACTCCTGAAATATTGCCGCCAGGGTGGCGCGGCGCGGCGCGACAGTCCATCCTGCCCCCATGGAGCGCAGCGCGGAAAACCAGATCGTGCAGGTGCGCGGCGCCGAGGACGGGGCCGTGACCTATTTCGTCGGCCTGCCGCCCGAGGCGCTGCCGGCGGTGCGGGCGCGCGACCTGGCGGCGGCGTGGGACGCGGCCCGCGCGGCAGCGATCGGCGAGGCCTGGGGGCAGACCAGGCTGTTCCGCTTCCGCCGCGCCGATGGCAGCTTCACCGATCTGGCGCTGACCGACCGCGACGCCTGCTGCTGGGCCCGCGCGGTGGACGCCACCGCCGATATGAGCCGGCCCTATGGCCTGGCGCTGTGCCTGAGGCTGCTGGCGCTGGTGGACCTGCTGGGCCGGGCGCCCTGGGCCGCCGGGCTGTTCCAGTTGAAGCGCGACGGCGCGGCGCTGCACCCCGAGGCGTTGCGCGCCGCCGCCACTGCGCCCTTGACGGCGCAGGGCCGTTTCGACGACATCACGCTGCGCGAGCGGCTGCGCCCGCTGACCCTCGCCGCCCCCTTCCCGTCTCCAGGAGCCCGCGCATGACCCATCTCCGGCGCCACCTGCCCGGCGCCTCGCTGGCGCTGCTCGTCGCCCTCACCGGCTGCGGTTCGCCGCTGTCGCATGGCGAGCGCGCCCAGCTTGACGCCTGCCGCGCCCGC
>DATJEA010000570.1:0-1658 GCA_035497095.1 Acetobacteraceae bacterium
TGATGGCGGCGGCAAGCAGGCTGAACAGTTTCGTGACCATGGGGTTCCATGAGTGCGGGGAAGTGCGATGGGCGGGGCGCGGGATGCGCCTGGCTCACGGGGTGCGGCTGCCACGTCGTCGGCGATGGCCAGTGGCTCCGCGGGCAGCGGGCATGTCGGCATGTCACCGCGCACCCGATCCAGCGTGACATGTTACTTCCTCGGCCGGGTGTCAGCGTTGGGCCGGGCCATCGGCAACCGGGCACGCCGGTGCGCCCACCCGCCTGCTTCGGCTGCTGCGGCGTGTGCGACGCGTTCATCACGCGGACGCCGCAACGGTCGGACTCCGGACTTGGCGTGCTTCGGCCCGCGTCACAGCGTCGGCACCCGTCACGTCGGACTGCCGCCGTCGCGCCATGTGCGTGGAGAGATGGGGGCGTGATGACCGCCATGCCGACCGCATCCACTACCTTCCGGCCGGCACCGCTTCCGGCGCTAAGATGACCGCGTACAGGGCAGGCGGAGACGGGGATGTGGAAGCGGGTGGTCGGCTACGGGGTGCTGCTGGCGGCGGGGACGCTTGCCCTGCAGTGGCTCGACTACCAGCGTCTGGTGCGGATGCATGCGGGCGACATCTACCTGTTCCTGGTCGCGGCTGCGTTCCTGGTGCTGGGCATCGTGCTGGGCGTGCGGGTGTTCGCCGCGCCGGCGCCGGCCGCCTTCGACGGCAACCCGAAGGCGCAGGCGGCGCTGGGCCTGAGCGGGCGGGAGCTGGAGGTGCTGCACGAACTGGCCGCCGGTCACTCCAACAAGGAGATCGCGGCGCACCTCCACGTATCGCCGAACACGATCAAGACGCACGTGGCGCGGCTGTTCGAGAAGCTGGGCGCGAAGCGGCGCACCGAGGCGATCCGCCGGGCGCGCGAGCTGGGGATCGTGCCCTGAGGGTGGTGCATTCGGGGGAATCGCCCGAATTCACCCGTTCGGGCGATTGCCAGGGCGGGCGGGACGGCGGTCAATGGCGACACCAACCATCAAGGGGGAACGGCTCATGTGGATCACGATCTTGAAATACGGCGCCGTCGCAGGCCTGGTCGTCGGCGGCTTGATGTTCGCCACCTTCCTCGGCTTCGACGGCATGCCGCCGCTGAAGTACGGCATGCTGATCGGCTACACGACCATGCTGATCGCGCTGAGCGCGGTGTTCGTGGGGATCAAGCGGCACCGCGACGTGGACCGCGGCGGGGTGATCGGGTTCTGGCCGGCGTTCGGGATCGGCCTGGGCGTCAGCTTCATCGCCGGGATCCTCTACGTGGTCGCGTGGGAAGCGCTGCAGGCGATGACGCACATGGATTTCGCCACCTCCTATTCGAACGCGATCATCGCCAGCGAGCAGGCGAAGGGCGCGAGCGCCGAGTCGCTGGCGAAGCTGAGTGCCCAGATGGAGGCGTTCAAGGTCCAGTACGCCGACCCGATGTTCCGCCTGCCGATGACCTTCGCGGAAATCTTCCCGGTCGGCGTGCTGGTGTCGCTGGTTTCGGCGGGGCTGCTGCGCAACAGCCGGTTTTTGCCCGCGCGGCGGGGCTGAAGCGCCTTGCGAGCGCCGGTGGGTCGGGTGGCGCGCTGGGCGGTTGAGTCCGCCGCCCGAAGCAGACGTTGCCATAACTCAACCTGAGGGC
>DATJEA010000571.1:0-17562 GCA_035497095.1 Acetobacteraceae bacterium
GCAGAAGCAGAAGTAGACGAAAGCCGCGAACAGGTAGACCTCGCCGGGATAGCCTGCCCAGTTGGGGTCGACCAGCGCCTGGTTGGCGGTGTTGAGGAAGTCGAAGATGCCGATGATCAGCACCAGCGAGGTATCCTTGAAGAAGCCGATGAAGGTGTTGACCAGCGGCGGGATCACCAGCCGCAGCGCCTGCGGCAGGATGACGAAGCCCATCTTGCGCCAGTAGCTGAGGCCGAGCGCGTCGGCCGCCTCGTACTGGCCCTTGGGCAGGCCCTGCAAGCCGGCGCGCACCACCTCGGCCAGGTAGGCGCCGGCGAACAGGATGATCGCCAGCTGGGCGCGCAGCAGCTTGTCCGGCGTCGGCAGCCAGACCGGGAAGAACAGCGGGAACATCACGCTCGACATGAACAGCAGGGTGATCAGCGGCACGCCGCGGATCAGTTCGATATATAGCACGCAGATCAGCCGCACCGCCGGCATGGTGGTGGAGCGGCGGCCCAGCGCCACCACCAGCGCCAGCGGAAAGGCGATTGCCAGGCCGAAGGTGGACAGGATCAGCGTGATCGGCAGCCCGCCCCACAGATCCTGCCCGACATAGGGCATGCCGAACACGCCGCCCCACATCAGCGTGCCGATGATCACCAGGGTCACGATCCAGATCAGCGCCAGTTCCTTGCGCCAGAAGCGGCGCATACCGGAGATCACGAACAGGCCGATGAACAGGAAGATCACGATCAGCGGCCGCCATTGCTGGTCGTACGGGTAGCGGCCGAAGGTGATGAAGCGGTACTTGTCGCCGATCATCGCCCAACAGGCACCGATGCCTTGCGCCTCGCGGCATTTGGCCGGGTCCGGGGTGCCGGCCGGCGTGTTCGGCACCGTCCAGATCGCGTGGATGAACGCCCAGTCGATGAAGCTGGTGGCGGTGCGGATCACGATGTAGCCCAGCGCCAGCGTGACGGCGGTGGAAATCCATGAATTGAACAGGTTGGCCCGCATCCAGGCCAGCGGGCCGGCGATCAGCGAGGGCGGCGGTTCGCGGCGCGGCTGGCCGACCTGATGTGTGATGGGGGGGGCGCTCATCGCCTCAACGCTCCACCAGCGCGATGCGCGCGTTGTACCAGTTCATGAACAGGCTGATCCCGAGGCTGAAACAGAGATAAATCGCCATCACCAGCGCGATGCCCTCGATCGCCTGGCCGGTCTGGTTGAGGATGGTGTTCATGATCGACACCACGTCCTGATAGCCGATCGCCACCGCCAGCGAGGAGTTTTTCACCGCGCCGAGATAGGTGCTGGTCATCGGCGGGATGATCACCCTGAGCGATTGCGGCAGCACCACCGTGCGCAGCACCGTGCTACGCCTGAGGCCGAGGGCGCCGGCGGCCTCCCACTGGCCGCGCGGCACGGCGAGGATGCCGGTGCGCACGTTCTCGGCGGCATAGGTGGAGGTGTAGACCACGAGGCCGGTGACCAGCGCCACGTATTCCGGGCTGAACAAGCCGCCGCCGGCGAAGTTGAAGCCGCGCCGCGCTGGGATATCGAGCGTGAACGGGGCGCCGAACGCAGCCCACACCACCAGCGGCAGCACCACCAGCAGGCCGACCACAACCGGCCAGGTGAGCGGCCGCTCGCCGGTGGCGTCCTGAACCCGCTGGGCGCGGCGGCGGACGATGACGGTGAGCACGATGCCCAGGATGAACGCCATCAGCGCCGCGGTATGCCCGTTCTGCCAGACCAGCTTCGGGAAGTAGATGCCGCGATTGGAGATGAAGATGCCGGGGAGCGGGTTCCAGGCCTGGCGTATCACCGGCAGGGTCTGCACCAGCGTGTACCAGAACAGCAATTGCAGCAGCACCGGGATGTCGCGCACCACCTCGACATAGGTGGCCGAGAGTTTCGCCACCAGCCAGTTGTTCGACAGTTCGGCGATGCCGACCACGGTGCCGATGATGGTGACCAGGAGCACGGTGACGATGGAGACGTTCAGCGTGTTCAGGATGGCGATGACGATCGCCCGTCCATAGGTGTTCACCGCCGGATCGTAGGAGATCAGATGCTCGCCGATGGGGATGCCGGCGGTGCGGTCGAGAAAGGCGAAGCCGGTGGCGATGTGGCGGTGTTCGAGATTGTACGAGGTGTTCGAGATCAGGTACCACAGGGCCCAGGCGACGGCGCCAATAATGATGATCTGCCAGATCAGCGCGCGGAATTTCGGGTCCGACCAACTGAGCGTCATGCGCTTGCGCGGTGGCCTGCGGGTGCCGGCGTGACGCGGGTCGGAACGGGTTGCGGACATCGGCGGTCGTGCCTTCTTCAATCTTCGGTCCAGGCGAACCCCGAACCGGACCAACCGCAATGCGGTTTGCCCAGCGCCTGGCTCGTCGTGTGACAAGCCAGCCTGCGGGGTGGCGCCATCGGGCGGCTGCCGGCGTGCGACGATGCGCCCAAGCTGGCCAGAAATCGCACGCCGGCAGCGCAGACAGATCGGCCGCCAGCCCCCGGCGAACGGGGTGCTGACGGCCGGTTCAGCCGGTCAGCGCATCGGCGGCGCGTATTGCAGGCCGCCCTGGGTCCACAGCTTGTTCAGCGCGCGCGGCACGCCGAACGGGGTCACGTCGCGCGCCCACATCTCGCCGTAGTTGCCCACTGCCTTGATGGCGTTATAGGCGAACTTGTTGTCGACGCCGATCGCCTTGCCCATGTCGCCCTCGAGCCCGAGCAGACGGCGCACCTGCGGCACCTTGCTGTTCAGCATCTCGTCGACGTTGGCCTGGGTGACGCCGTTCTCCTCGGCGATGATGCCGGCGAAGAAGGTCCAGCGCACGACGTCGAAGAACTTGTCGTCGCCCTTGCGGACCATGCCGCCCAGCGGCTCCTTGCTGATGATTTCCGGCAGCATCAGCAGTTCGTCCGCCTTGGGGCCCTGCTGGAAGCGGAAGGCGGCCAGACTGGAACCGTCGGTGGAGTAGGAGTCGCAGCGGCCGGACAGGAAGGCGTTGTGGATCTCGTTCACGTCCTGGATCAGGATCGGGGTGAACTTCATGTTGTTGATACGGAAATAGTCGGCGATCGCCAGCTCGGTGCTGGTGCCGGGGGCGACGCAGATGGTGGCGCCGTCCATGTCCTTGGCGGATTTCACGCCCGAGGCGGTCTTCACCAGGAAGCCGGTGCCGTCATAGTAGTTGGTGCTGGTGAACAGGCCGCCGAGATTGCCTTCGCGGCCCAGCGTCCAGGTGGTGGAACGGTAGAGCAGGTCGATCTCGCCGGATTGCAGCGCGGTGAAGCGGTTCTGCGAGGTCAGCGGCACGAACTTGATCTTGTTGCCATCGCCGAGAATGGCGGCGGCGACGGCGCGGCAGCTATCGGAATCCAGCCCACGCATATACCCCTTGGAGTCGGGCATGGCGAACATCGCGTTGTCGCCGGCGACGCCGCAGTTCAGCACGCCGCGCGCCTTGATCGCGTCGATCGTGACCGAGCCGGAGCCTTGCGCGAAGGCCGGCGCGGTCAACAACCCGGCGGCGAGCAGTGCTCCAGCGGCGAGGGCTACTTTTTTTATCATATCGTTCAGGCTCCCAGTTATTCTGTGGCCGCGTTGGTCGCGTTCCGCGCGCATAAAGATGTGAACCGCGCGTAATATCAATAGCTGCGTTGCGGTTCGCGCAATACTAACGAAATGTTACAGATGGCTTGCGTTGTCGAAACAAGGTGTTAGCCTGACAATTCAGACATTTTCGGACGGACACGCCATGCAGATTCTCTTCGCCAATGCCCGCATCCAGGACTCCACCATGGCCGGCCCGGTCGAGGGCCACGTGCTGGTGGAGGACGGGGTGATCAAGGACCTGGCCGCACGCCATGTCGCCGCGGCCGACCGGGTGGTGCTGGATTTGAAGGGCCGCACGCTGATGCCGGGGCTGATCGACTGCCATGTGCATGTGGTCGCCAGCATGATGAACCTGTCGGCCAACGCGCAACTGCCGGACGCGATGGCGGTGCTGCGCAGCCTGCCGATCATGAAGGGGATGCTGGATCGCGGCTTCACCACGGTGCGCGACGTGGGCGGCGCGCCATTCGCGCTGGCCGAGGCGGTGGCGCAGGGGCTGGCGGTGGGGCCGCGGCTGATCGTCTGCGGCAAGTCGCTGGCCAAGACCGGCGGGCACGCGGATTTGCGGCCAAGGCAGGATTGGCACGAGGCGAATCGCTGGCGGCGCAATTTCGGCGCGCTCGGCCGGGTGGCGGACGGGGTGGACGAGGTGCGGCGGGCGGCGCGCGAGGAACTGCGCGAGGGGGCGATGTTCATCAAGATCATGGCCAATGGCGGCGTTGCCAGCCCGACCGACCCGATCGCCTGGCAGGGCTATTCCGAGGACGAGATGCGGGCGATCGTCGGCGAGGCCGAGGATGCCGAGACCTATGTGGCGGCGCATCTCTATACGTCGGCGGCGATCGCGCGCGCGGTGCGGGCCGGGGTGCATAGCCTCGAGCATTGCAACCGGATCGACGCCGCGACCGCGAAGCTGGCCGCCGAAGCGGGCTGCGTCGCGGTGCCGACCCTGGTGACCTACGAGGCGCTGGCGCAGGACGGGCCGCGCTACGGCTTTCCGCCCGGCTCGATCGCCAAGATCGAGGATGTGCGGGGGGCGGGGATCGAGAGCCTGTCGATCATGCGCGATGCCGGGCTGGTGATGGCCTATGGCACCGACCTGCTGGGCGAGACGCAGGTGCGGCAGAGCGAGGAATTCGCCATCCGGGCGCGGGTGCTGGACAGCGCCGGGATCATCGCGGCGGCGACCACGATCGCGGCCAGGCTGATCGGCTATGAGGGGCGGCTGGGGGTGGTGCGGCCGGGGGCGCTGGCCGATCTGATCGTGGTGGACGGCGATCCGTTCGGCAATGCGGCGATCCTGGCGACGCCGGAGCGGAGTGTGCGCGCGGTGGTGCAGGGCGGCCGGGTGCACCGGGCGGCTTTGTAAGGAAGGTCTTCTTTTTGTGAACAAAAAGAAGCAAAAAAAACTTTTTATTGTTTGGAGCGTGCGCGCTCTCCACCACACCGCTGTTGCAAGGCGAATGGTTTTTTTGGTTCTTTTTTTTCAAAAAAAGAACCCTTACCTTCCCTTGAACCTGGCTGTCCTTTTCTCCAGGAACGCCTGCACCCCTTCCTGATGGTCCTCGGTGCGGCTGGCGAGGCTTTGGCCGTCGCGTTCCAGGTCGAGTTGCTGATCCAGCGTGCCGCCGCCGGCGAGCAGGTGGCGGGTCATCACCAGGGCCTTGGTGGGCATGGCGGCGAGTCGGGCGGCCAGGGCGTGGGCTTCGTCCATCAGCGCGGCGTCGTCGACGACGTTCCAGATCATGCCCCAGGCGAGCGCGGTTTCGGCGGGCAGCGGTTCGGCCAGCATCGCCATGCCGCGGGCGCGGGCGAGGCCGGCGAGGCGGGGCAGGTGAAAGGTGCCGCCACAATCCGGCACCAGGCCGATGCGGGCGAAGGCTTGCAGGAATTTGGCCGAGCGGGCGGCGATGACGATGTCGCAGCCCAGCGCGATGCTGGAGCCGGCGCCGGCGGCGATGCCGTTCACCGCGCAGATGGTCGGCATGCGCAGGCGGAACAGCTTGCGGGCGAGCGGGTTCCAGGTTTCCTCGATGGAGTTGCCGCTGTCCTTACGCTCGCCGGAGACGCGGCCGGAGAGGTCGGCGCCGGCGCAGAAGCCGCGGCCGCTGCCGGTGAGCAGCAGGGCGCGGCAGGCGGGGTCGGCTTCGGCGGCGAGCAGGGCGGCCATCAGCCGCTCGTGGGTGGGGCGGTCGAGCGCGTTCAGGCGGTCGGGCCGGTTGAGGGTGATGATGCGGTAGCTGTCGCGCTGTTCGACCAGGATCGCGTCGGTCATGTGGGGTGCCTTGTTCGCCGCGGTTCGCGTGGCGGGGAGCATAGGCGCGCGGTGGCCCGAGGACCAAGCGCCGGGGGCGTGACGCTGGCGCGGGGGCGCTCTATCGTCGGCGCAACAACGCCGCCCGGGGAGCCAAACGCGCATGTCCGAGTCCCGCCGCCTGTACCGCCATGACGAGCTGGCGCGTATGCTCAATCCGGCCAGTCTGGCGATCATCGGCGCTTCGGCGCGGGCCGGGGCGTTCGGCGAGCGGGTGCTGGGCAATCTGCAGGCCTATGCCGGGCGCATCCATCTGGTGAACGGGCGCTATCAGGAGATCGGCGGGCGGGTGTGCCACCCCTCGGTGCTGGCGCTGCCGGAGAGTCCGGATGTCGCGGTGATCACCGTGGCGCGCGAGGTGGTGGAGCAGGTGGTGGAGGAGTGCATCGAGGCGAAGGTGGGCGGCATGATCGTGTTCGCCTCCGGCTACAGCGAGACCGGCCGCGCGGAGCGGGTGGCGCAGCAGGCGCAGCTGGCGCGGCGGGCGCGGGAATCGGGAATTCCGCTGATCGGGCCGAACTGCATCGGCACGGTGAATTTCGCGCTGCGCAGCCGCATCACCTTCATGCCGTATGCCGAGATGGCGGCGCCGGGCAAGGGGGCGATCGGCATCATCAGCCAGTCCGGGGCGCTGGGGTTCGGGATGGAGCAGGCGATCCAGCGCGGGGTGGCGGTGAGCCATGTGCTGACCTCGGGCAATTCCTGCGACGTGGATATGGCGGATTACGTGGCGTATCTGGCGGATGAGCCGGACTGCGGGGCGATCGCGCTGCTGTTCGAGGGGATGGCCGATCCGGGGCGGCTGCTGCTTGCCTGCGAATATGCGGCCGAACGCAACAAGCCGGTGATCGTCTGCAAGATCGCCGTGGGCGAGCATGGCGCGGCGGCGGCGATGTCGCATACCGGTTCGCTGGCCGGCTCGCAGGCGGCGTATCGCGCGGCGTTCGAGCGGGCCGGGGTGGTGCTGGTCGATGATCTGGCGGCGGTGATGGAGACCGCCAGCTTCTTCGCCAAGGCGCCGCAGCCGAAGGCCTCCGGGATTGCGGTGCTGGCGACGTCCGGCGGGGCAGCGATCATGGCCGCCGATGCCGCCGAGGCGCATGGCCTGGCGCTGCCGCAGCCGCATGCGGCGGCCCGCGCGGTGCTGGAGGCGCGGATTCCGGAATATGGCTCGCCGCGCAACCCGGTCGATGTCACCGCGATGGTGATGAACGATCCGCAATGCGTGCCGGACTGCGCCGAGGCGCTGCTGGCGGATGCGAACTACGCGGCGCTGGTGGTGCCGAGCGTGTTCTCCTCGCCGCAGGGGGTGCTGCGGGTGCCGCTGTATGGCGAACTGGCGCGCAAGCACGGCAAGCCGGTGGTCAATGTCTGGCTGACCGACTGGCTGGAGGGTCCGACCTCGCGCGAGATGGAGATGGAGCCGGGGGTGGCGCTGTTCCGCTCGATGCAGCGCTGCTTCGCGACCTTGGCGGCCTGGCAGCGCCGGGCGGCGTTGCTGGCGGCCGGGCCGCGCAAGCTGGCGCCGCTGGCAGCGAAGGGGGCGCGGGAGAAGGCGGCCGGGTTGCTCGCCGCTGCCGGGCCTACGCTCACCGAGCGGGAGGCGAAGGATGCGCTGGCCGCGTATGGCGTGCCGGTGGTGCAGGAGCGGCTGGCCCATAGCGGCCCGGAGGCGGCCGCAATCGCGGCGTCGCTGGGGTTCCCTTCGGTGCTGAAGGTGGAAAGCCCGGACCTGCCGCACAAGACCGAGGCCGGGGTGATCCGGCTCAACCTGAAATCCGCCGCCGAGGTGGAGGCGGCCTATGAGGCGGTGATGGCCAATGCCGCCCGCGTCTCCCCTGCCCCACGGGTCAACGGCGTGCTGGTGCAGCCGATGGTGCCGCAGGGGGCGGAGATCATGGTCGGCGCGCGGGTCGATCCGCTGTTCGGGCCGCTGATCGTGGTCGGGCTGGGCGGGATATTCGTCGAGCTGCTGAAAGACACCGCGATCGCGCTGGCGCCGGTGACGCATGCCGAGGCGCTGGCGATGCTGGGCAAGCTGAAGGGCCAGGCGATGCTGGACGGTTTTCGCGGCACGGCCGGGGTGGACCGTGACGCGCTGGCCGGGGTGATCTGCCGGATCGGCGAGTTCATCGCCGATCACCAGCAGGTGATCGCCGAGATCGATGTCAATCCGCTGATCGCCGCCGGCGAGCGGATTCTGGCGGTGGACGCGCTGATCGTGAAGCAATAGGCAAAGGGCCGGCTTGTCGAGCGCAGGCAGGCGTGGAACCCTCAAGCCAGTAGCCAGCAGGAGACAGAAATGCCCAACGACGCCGTCGCGCACGAAACCTCGCATGTGGTGCCCGGATTGCAACAGCCGGCCGAGATCGTGGTGGATCGCTGGGGCATCCCGCATATCCGCGCTGAGACCAGGGCCGACCTGTTCTTCGTCCAGGGCTTCAACGCCGGGCGCGACCGGCTGTGGCAGCTTGATATCTGGCGCAAGCGCGGGCTCGGGCTGATGGCCGGGGATTTCGGGCCCGGCTTCCTGGCGCAGGACCGCGCGGCGCGGCTGTTCCTGTATCGCGGCGACATGCAGGCCGAGTGGGCCGGCTATGGCACCGACGAGGCGCGCAGCATCACCGAATCCTTCGTCGCCGGGGTGAACGCCTGGATCGCGCTGACCGAGGCGAATCCCGCGCTGCTGGCGCCGGAATTCGCCGCCATGGGCACCAGGCCGGCGCGCTGGGCGGCCGAGGACGCGGTGCGCATCCGCAGCCACGCGCTGGTGCGCAACGTGCTGTCCGAGGCGGCGCGCGCGCAGGTGATGGCCCGCGCCGACGAGCGCACTGACCTCGCGCGCAAATCGCTGGAACCGGCCTGGTCGGCGATCGTGCCGGAGGGGCTGGACCTGGCCAGCGTTCCCGCCGACGTGCTGGATGTGTTCAAGCTGGCGGTGGCGGCGCCGGATTTCTCGCCCGAACGGCTGGCGGCGACGATGCAGGACGCCTGGAAATGGACCGGGGTGAGCGACCTCGGCGACGTCTATCTGCAAGGCTCGAACAACTGGGCCATCGCGCCATCGCGCACCGCGACCGGCCGGCCTATCCTGGGCAGCGACCCGCATCGCGCCCATGCGCTGCCGTCGCTACGCTACATCGTGCATCTGACCGGGCCTGGGCTGGACGCGATCGGTTGCGGCGAGCCGGCGGCGCCGGGCATCTCGTTCGGCCATAACGGCACCGCGGCATTCTGCCTGACCATCTTCCCGATGGATCAGGAGGATATCTATGTCTACGACATCAACCCCGACGATCCTGACCAGTATCGCTACCAGGGCGGCTGGGAAAAGATGCGGGTGCTGCGCGAGGCGGTGCCGGTGAAGGGAGCGCCGGACCAGCAGGTGGCGCTGAAATTCACCCGTCACGGCCCGGTGGTGCACGAAGCGAACGGCCGCGCCTTCGCGGTGCGTTCGGTGTGGTTCGAGCCGGGGGCGTCCGCCTATCTCAGTTCGCTGGCAGTGATGCAGGTGAAGAGCGTGCATGAATACGAGACGGCGCTCAGCGGCTGGAAGGTGCCGTCGGCCAACCACATCTACGCCGACACCGCGGGCAACATCGCCTGGTTCGCCTGCGGCCTGACCCCGGTGCGGACCAACTGGGACGGGCTGCTGCCGGTGCCGGGCGATGGGCGGTATGAATGGCAGGGCTTCCATCCCCGCTCCGACCTGCCGCACAGCGTCAATCCGGTGCGCGGCTTCGTCGCCACCGCCAACGAGATGAACCTGCCGGCCGACTACCCGATCGACGCGCGGCGGATCGGCTTCGAATGGTCGGAGCGCTCGCGCACCGATCGCATCCACGAGGTGCTCGACACGCAGCCGAAGCACAGCCTGGATGATTCGATGGCGCTGCAGACCGACGCCTTGTCGATCCCGGCGCGGCGGCTGGCGCCGATCCTGGCCCGTCTGGCGGGCGCCGAGGGCGACGCCGCGGCGGCGCTGATGCTGCTGCGCGACTGGGACTTCCAACTGGCCCGCGACAGCGCGCCGGCGGCGCTGCACGAATTGTGGTGGACCAAGCATCTGAAGCCGGCGCTGCTCGACCGCATCGCGCCAGACAAGGTGGTGCGGGCGCTGCTGGTGCCCGGCGACCACGAGACGCTGCTGGCGCTGCTGGAGGCGCCCGACGAGCGACTGCCGGACCGCGACGCGGTGCTGCTGCGCACCCTGGCCGCCGCGATGGCCGATCTGCGCCAGCGGCAGGGCGCCGATCCGGCGGCTTGGCAATGGGGCCGGCTGCATCACGGCTATTTCGAACACAAGCTCGGCCGGGTGGCCGCCGATCTGCCGGATGTCGGGCCGCTGGCGAAGGGCGGTTCGCCCTCCACGGTGATGAACGCGACCTATCGCGCCACCGATTTCCGCGTTACCGCCGGGGCCTCGTTCCGCATGGTGCTGGATGTCGGGGCGTGGGACAACAGCCGGGCGATCAATGCGCCGGGGCAGTCCGGCGATCCGCGCAGTTCGCATTACGGCGATCTGGCGCCGCTATGGGCGGCCGGGGAATACGTGCCGCTGCTGTATTCGCGCGCGGCGGTGGACCAGGCTGCCAGCCAGCGCATCCGCCTCGCGCCGGCGTAACGGCGATGCTCACCCTGCATGCCGGCGGCGCCACGTTGCTGCTGGCGCCGGAGATCGGTGGCGGCGTGGTGCAGTGGCGCCATCGCGGCCGGCCGATGTTCCGCCCCACCGCGCCGGCGACGCTGGCGCAGGCGGCGGCGGATGGCAATTCGCGGCAACTGGCCTGCTACCCGCTGGTGCCGTTCTCCGGCCGGGTGGCCAATCGGCGGTTCAGTTGGCAGGGGGTGAGCTATGATCTGCCGGAGCGGTTCGGCGGCTTTGCCATCCACGGCGTCGGCTGGCTGCGGCCGTGGACGGTGACGGCGCAGACCGCCACCAGTGCGAGGCTGGAACTGGAGGTGGCGCCGTCGGTGGACTGGCCGTTCGCGTTCCGCAGCTGGCAGAATTTCACGCTGGCGGCGGATTCGTTGGCGATGGAGATCGGCATCGAGAACCGGCACGATGCCGCGGCGCCGTGCGGCTTCGGGCTGCACCCGTTCTTTCCGCGCAGCCCGGAACTGACGTTGCAGTTCACCGCCGGTTCGGTCTGGCATAATGCCGGCCCAGGCGAGGTGCCGTCGGAGCGCACCGCGATACCGCCGGAATGGGATCATCACGAAGGCCGCAAGGTGGGGCCGGTATTTATCGATAATGACTTCCCCGGCTGGGACGGGCGGGCGCTGCTGCGCTATCCGGATCGCGGCTATCAGATTCGCGTCACCGCCGATAAGGTGTTCGGCCATACCGTGGTCTATGTGCCGGATGGCCGCGATTTCTTCGCCATCGAGCCGGTGAGCCACATGAACGACGCGCTGAACCGGATGGACCAGGAGCCGGATAACGGTATTTTAGTCCTGTCTCCCGGCGAGTCCCGCAGCGGCCGCGCGCTCTACGCCGTAGAAGAGTGCTCTTTGGAATAAAAAGTTTTTTTGCTTCTTTTTGTTCACAAAAAGAAGACCTTCCTTCCTGTTGCCGAGCATCATTCGCGCTGTGTCCGTTGGCCGCCCCGCGCATTATCCCATGGCAGCAATGCAAATAACGCTTGTGCCGACTCAGGCCGCCGGCGCAGGCTTGCGCTTGTCGTCAACCAACTGAAAGGAGGTGATCCAGTGTCTCATTGCTCGTGGCTGCGGACCGCAGATGTGACCGGGATCTCCGTCTCCTGTTTCGGGGGCGCGGAGTAGCCGTCTGTCCGTCGGCATCCGCCGCCAGACAATGTGAAGGCCCTGGGGCAACCCGGGGCCTTCTGTCGTTTCGCGGAATCTCCGCCGGAGATACTTCGCAACATCCGCGCTGCCGGTCTATATCGATTGACGAGCCGATCAACGGCCAGCGAATAGACCCGGAGGATATCCCCATGCGCGTCGGCGTTCCCAAGGAAATCAAGACCCACGAATATCGGGTGGGCCTGACGCCCGCCGCCGTGCGCGAATTCACCCGGCGCGGCCATGGCGTGCTGGTGCAGCAGGGCGCCGCCACCGCGATCGGCTTCACCGATGCCGCCTACGAGGCCGCGGGCGCCACCATCGTGCCGGATGCCGCGGCGGTGTTCGCCGGCAGCGACATGATCGTCAAGGTGAAGGAGCCGCTGGCCGACGAAATCGCCATGCTGCGGCCGGAGCATGTGCTGTTCACCTACCTGCATCTTGCCGCCGACAAGGTGCAGACCCAGGGCCTGATGGCCAGCGGCGCCACCTGCATCGCCTATGAGACGGTCACCGACAGTCACGGCAGCCTGCCGCTGCTGGCGCCGATGAGCGAGGTGGCCGGGCGGATGAGCATGCAGGTCGGCGCGCGCTGCCTGGAGAAGGAGCAGGGCGGCGCCGGCGTGCTGCTGGGCGGCGTGCCAGGGGTGCCGGCCGCGCGCGTCACCATCATCGGCGGCGGCGTCTCCGGCACCAATGCGGCGCGGGTGGCGATCGGGCTGGGCGCCAACGTCACGGTGATCGACCGCTCGCTGGTCCGGCTGAAGGAGTTGGACGCGCAATTCGGCACCAGCCTGCACACGCTCTATTCCACCATCGCCGATATCGAGCAGGCGGTGGCCGAGTCGGACCTGGTGATCGGCGCGGTGCTGGTGCCGGGCGCCACCGCGCCGAAACTGGTCACCCGCGAGATGGTGGCGCGGATGCGGCCCGGTTCGGTGGTGGTGGATATCGCCATCGACCAGGGCGGCTGCCTGGAAACCAGCCGGCCGACCACACATGCGGTGCCGACCTATGTCGAGGAAGGCGTGGTGCATTACTGCGTCACCAACATGCCGGGGGCGGTTGCCCGCACCTCCACCATCGCGCTCGGCAACGCCACGCTGCCGTTCGCGCTGGCGCTGGCCGACAAGGGCTGGCGGCAGGCGCTGAAGGAGGACATTCATCTGCGTCGGGGACTGAACGTGCATGGCGGCGCGGTGACCTACGCGGCGGTGGCGCAGGACCTGGGGCTGGCGTTTCATGCGGCGGAGGATGTGATAGGGTAAGTAAGGCCTTCTTTTTGTGAACAAAAAGAACCCTTACTTCCTTGGCGCCTTGCCGTGCGCGATATCCCACCACAGCCCGGCCATGAACCCCAGCCCCTCGCGGAACAGCGAGCCCAGGCCATGTTCGTCCGGGCCGTGCTGGTGGCAGCCGGCGTAGGAGTTCGGCACCCAGATGATCGGGGTGCCGAGTTCATCCTTGAACATCTGCGACGGGTTGGAGCCGGAGGAGTTCGGGATCACATTGGGCGCCCGGCCGGCGGTTTCGGTGAGCGAGGCGACCACCAGGCGCACCCAGGGGTCGTCCGGGTCGGTGCGCGAGGCCTCGAACATGTCGCGCTCCAGCACCGGCTCGATCGCAACGGCCTGGAAGCCCTGGGCATCGAGATGGGCGCGCAGCTTGGGCACGATGCTGGCGCCGGGCACATCGACGGTGTGGCGGACCTGCAAGCGGGCGCGGGCGGTGCCGGAGACGGCGTTGACCGGCGCGTCCGGCTGGCCGGTCAGGCTGGCGAGCACGATCACGCTGGTCCAGGCGAAAATCCGCTCGGCCTTGGACATGCCGGGCTCGCCCCACTCGGGATCGGCTTCCGGCAGGCCGGGCACGTCCTCGAACACGATATCGGCGCAGGCCTGGCGCACCGAGTTCGGCACCTGCGCCGGGGTCCAGCCCGGCACCAGGATACGGCCCCTGGGGGTGACGATGCTGGCCAGGGCGTGCGCCAGGATGAAGCCGGGGTCGGCCAGCACGCCGCCCCAATGGCCGGAATGGTGGCTGCCGTCGCGCAAATCCACCGCCAGGTCGAACGCCATGCCGCCGCGCCCGCCGAGCTTGACCTCGGGCATTGACAGCGTCTGGCGCGGGCCGTCGAGGCCGATGAACACGTCGGCGGCGCAGAGTTCGCGATGCTGGCGCAGCACGTCCCGCAGGCCGGGCGAGCCGACCTCCTCGCCGGTTTCCACCAGGATCTTGGCGTTGAAGCCGAGTTGGCCCTGGGCGCAGATCAGCGCGCGCAATGCGTCGATGGCGACCAAATGCTGGCCCTTGTTGTCCACCGTGCCGCGACCGTAGATGCGGTCGCCGTCGACGCTGACGCGCCACGGGTCGAGGCCGCGCTTCCAGCGTTCCGGCATGCCGCGCACCACGTCGCCGTGGCCGTAGATCAACACGGTGGGCAGGTCCGCGCCCTCGATCCGGCTGGCCAGCATGACCGGGCCGCGGCCCTGAGCCGGGTTGTCCAGCACCTGCACGGTGAAGCCGATTGCCGTCACCATCGGGCCGAGCACATCGGCGCAATAGCGGTGCAGGTCGCTGCGGCGGTTGGGCATCTGGCTTTCGGTGGGCACCGCCACCAGTTCCGACAGCCGGGCCAGATAGGCGCCGCTGTCGAAAATGCTGCGGGCGCGAGCGACGATCCCGGCCCGGGATACGTCCGCGCTCATGACAATGCCTCGAACAGGCCGAGCATCAGGCGGGTTCGCGGCACCAGCGAGGAGACGTAGAGCTGTTCGTGGTGAGTGTGGCCGCCCTGGCCGTCCACGCCGAGCCCATCCAGCGTCGGGGCCAGGGCGGCGGTGAAGTTGCCGTCGCTGCCGCCGCCGGTTTTGAGGTCCTGCAATTCGAAGCCGATGTCGGCGGCGATGCCGCGCGCGGTCTCGAACAACGCGGCGATGCCTGGTCCCTTTTCGTAGCCGGGGCGGTTGAGGCCGCCGGTGATGCTGAGCTGCACGTCCGGATCGTGCGATGTGATCGCCAGCATGCGGGCCACCGCGGCATCGCCGATCTCCGGATTGGGCACCCGCATGTCGATCGCGGCGCGCGCCTCGGCGGCGACCACGTTGGCGCGGGTGCCGCCGCTCACCACGCCGACATTGACGGTGACGCCGCTGGCGTAGTCGGTCATCGCTTCCAGGTCGAGGATCTGGCGGGCCAACTCCTTGATCGCACTGCGGCCGTCCTCGTGCCGGGCGCCGGAATGGGCGGCGACGCCGCGCAGCACCAGGTCGAACCGCGCCACACCTTTGCGGGCAGTGACCACCTTGCCGCCTTCGCGCGCCGGTTCGGTGACCAGCACGTAGCGGGCGCGGCGGGCCTCCCGCTCGATGATCGCGCGCGAGGTCGGGCTGCCGACTTCCTCCTCGCTGACCAGCAGATGGCGGATCGGCAGCGTCGTCTCGCGGCCCATGCGGTGCAGATGGCGCATCGCGGCGAAGGCGAGGTATGCGCCGCCCTTCATGTCGTAGATGCCGGGGCCGTAGGCGACGTCGCCCTCGACGCGGAACGGCAGCGGGCCGGCCAGCGTGCCGAGGGCGTGCACCGTGTCGATATGGCTGAGCACCAGGATGCCGGGGCCGTCGCCGCCCCACGGTGAAGTGGCCAGCAGATGGTCGCCGAAGCCGTCGCGGCCGGGGATGCGGTCAACCTGAGCGCCCAATGTGGCGTAGTCGGCGGCGACCTTGTCGGCCATGCGGTTCACCGCAGCGGCGTCGGTGGTGGGGCTCTCGATCTCGACCCATTGTCGGATGCCGTCGAGAATCTGCTGTTGATCCAAGGGTGGAACGTTGCTGGTGAGGTCAGGCATCATGCGTTCTCCACGGCGGGTCTCGATCCACGAAACTATGCACCACGGCCGAGCGGCGCCATCCCCCCTCCCCGCTTTGCGCGGCTCCTGGCACCGGGAGTGGCGCGGGTTAGGCTTGCGCCGCACACATGACGGCGGCGGGTGCCCTCAGATCAGTTCCGCCCAACCCCGCGCCAAGGCCGTGGCCCCACCCTCGATCAACGCGGCGAACTGCACGCCGCCCGGTGCTGCCTGGCGATGCAGCGTGAACGCCTCGCCGGGGATCACCGGGGCGCGGAACTGCGCCGAGAGCCGCCGCAACCGGCCAACGCCGCCGACCGCGGCTGCCCCGGCCAGCGCCCAGGTGATGGTGCCATGCAGGATGATGTCCGGCAGGCCGGCCGCCAGCGCCACCGCCCGCTCGGTATGGATCGGGTTCCAGATCCGCGCGCACTCGCTGTAGATATGCGGCAGGCTGCGCGCGGTCGGGATCGTCACCGCGTCCGGGCCGGGTGTCACACCCTCCGGCAAGGATGGCGCATCGGCCGGCATCCGCGCATCCAGCGGACCGTCGAACGGCACGCCGCGCAGCATCGCGCCGGACCACGAGGTGACCAGCAGATCGCCGCTCTCCGCCTCGCGGTTTTCCAGCCGGGTCAGCAGGAACGCGCCGGCCGAGGTTTGCCGCCCGTAGACGATGCGGCTGGTCGTGGTCACCCGCATGCCCGGCCGGATCGGGCGATGGAAGGTGGAATCCTGTGACACATGCACATTGCGCAGCCGCTCGCTGGCGTTCAGACCACAGCGCTCGGCCCGTGCATCGCTGCCGACCGGCTCCCATTCCAGGCAGACGCAAAATGGGCCGGGGACCAGACCGTCATCCAACTCGCCGAAGCCCAGCGACGCCGCGTAGGCCAGCGCCCAGCGCCAGCTTACCTGCTGGGTGATTCGCTGCTCGAAGCCTATAATATCGGCGCGAATCGGCATGAAAAGCTCCCAAAACGGCAGCTATCATCAAAATTTACCCGGAAAATGGCACGCCGCGAACTGCCCGCCTCCCACATCCCGCAATGCCGGCGTCTCGCTGGCGCAGCGTGACTCGGCAATCGGGCAGCGGGTGCGGAAGCGGCAGCCGCTGGGCGGGTTGATCGGGCTGGGCGGCTCGCCCTGCATCGGCACGTGGCGGCGGGTGCGTTCGATGCGCGGATCGGGCACCGGGGCGGCGGCGATCAGGGTGCGGGTGTAGGGGTGTTGCGGGCGGGCGAACAGCGCCGCGGCGGGGCCGATCTCCATCACCCGGCCGAGATAGAGCACGGCGATGCGGTCGCAGACATGGCGCACCACGGCGAGGTCGTGGGCGATGAACAGGTAGGTGAGGCCAAGCCGCTCCTGCAGGTCGACCATCAGGTTGATGATCTGCGCCTGGATGTTGACGTCCAGTGCGGAGACCGGCTCGTCGGCGACGACGAAATCCGGGCCGACCGAGAGGGCGCGGGCGATCGAGATGCGCTGGCGCTGGCCGCCGGAGAATTCATGCGGGAAGCGTTCGGCCGACTGGGCCGGCAGGCCGACGATGTCGAGCAATTCCTTCACCCGGTCGCGGACCGCGGCCTCGCCGGCGACGATGCCGTGCAGCCGCAGCGGGCCGCCGAGGATTTCGCTGACCCGGTCGCGCGGATTGAGCGAGCCGTACGGGTCCTGGAAGATCATCTGCATGCGGCGGCGCAGCGGGCGGATCTGCGCCTGGCTGGCGGTGGTGATGTCGGTGCCGTCGAACAGGATCTGGCCGGAGGTCGGCTCGTGCAGGCGGGTGATGAGGCGGGCCAGGGTGGATTTGCCGCAGCCGGATTCGCCGACCAGGCCGACGGTTTCGCCGCGCGCGACGGTGAGATCGACACCATCGACGGCACGCAGCACGCGCGGTTCGGCGAAATAGCCGTCCTTCGGCATCACGAAATGCTTGCACAGGTCGGTGACGTGCAGCAGCGGCGTCGCGGCCTCGAG
>DATJEA010000572.1:0-2887 GCA_035497095.1 Acetobacteraceae bacterium
TGTCTCGCTTGCTTCTCCGTGTCTCTGTGTCTCTGTGGTGAATCTCCTTTAGCTCACGCCACCGCCAAGTCGCGCCGCTGGCGACCGATTTTCAAGTTTTCACGTGCACCGAGTAGTGAAAAAAAGAAGGCGGATTCAACATTCGCCTCGCACCCTTGGGGTTGGAGAGGGCGGGCTCTCCAACCCCAGAGCGCGAAGCGCCGGCATGAAGTTTTTTTGCTTCTTTTTGTTCACAAAAAGAAGGCTTCCCTTCACTTTCTCCGAGGCTTGAGCGCCGGCTTCACGCTGGCCGGCATCGGGCAGACATACGGGTTGCCGTCGGTGCGCTGCGCGTAGTCGGCCTTGGCCTGGGCGATCAGGGCCGGGTTTTCCAGCGCCGCCATGGCGGTGGAGGCCATGATCTTGGCGACGTGGGCCAGGCCCTTATGCGCGATCGAGGTCTTGCCGTGCGCGGTGAGTTGCCAGGAATGGCCTGGCGTGCCGATGGCGTAGGTGGCGCCGCGCGCCTGCACCGTGGGCACCACCCAGGAGACGTCGCCGACATCGGTTGAGCCCATCATCGGCGCGCCCACCGCGTCGAGCGGCACGATCGCCTCGCACAGCACGTCCTTGTTGACCTTCATGCCGACGCGGCGGAACGCGGAGGTGATGTCCTCCTGGCTCAGCGTCGCCTGAATCTTGCGGGCGAAGTCGCGGTCGGCCTCGTCCCATTGCGGCGGGCCGAGGCGCTCGAAGGCGTCGTGCATGGCCTGCTCCAGCGGCGTGTTGCCGAGCAGGTTGGAGACCGCGCTGACGGTGTTGCTTTCCACCGTGGTTTCGGTCATCAGCGCGGCGCCCTCGGCGATTTTCTTCACCCGCTCGATCAGCGACCAGAGTTCCGGCAACTGGCGGGCGCGGATCAGGTGGCGCACCGTGGCGCGGCCTTGCACCACGTTCGGCGCCACGCCGCCGGCATCCAGATAGGCGTAGTGGATGCGCGCATCGCTCGGCATGTGCTCGCGCATGTAGTTGACGCCGACATTCATCAGCTCGACGGCATCGAGCGCCGAACGGCCGAGATGCGGGGCGGCGGCGGCGTGGCTGGAACGGCCGGTGAAGGTGAAGTCGATGCGGGTATTGGCCAGCGACATCGCGTCGTTGACGCCGGAGAACGCCGCCGGGTGCCAGGAGATCGCGATATCGACATCCTTGAAGGCGCCATCACGCACCATGAAGGATTTGGCGGCGCCGCCCTCCTCGGCCGGGCAGCCGTAGTAGCGCACCCTTCCCTTGAGGCCGCGCTCGGCCAGGTAGTCCTTCACCGCGGTGGCGGCGAGCAGGGCGGCCGAGCCGAGCAGGTTATGGCCGCAGCCATGGCCCATGCCGTCGCCGGGTAGCGGGCGCGGTTCGGCGACGCCGTTTTCCTGGGAGAGGCCGGGCAGCGCGTCGTATTCGCCGAGGATGGCGATCACCGGGCCCTCGTCGCCGGCCTCGCCGATCACCGCGGTCGGGATGCCGGCGACGTTGCTGCGGACCCGGAAGCCCTCGCGCTCCAGCATCGCGGTGTGGTCGGCCACCGCGCCGTATTCGTCATAGGCGATCTCGGGGTTGTCCCAGATCTTGTCGGAGAGTTCGAGGAACTGGGCTTTCTTGGCATCGACATGCTGCCAGACCGGGTCGGTGTTCTGCATCGGGGGTATCCTTCAGGTGGCGTGGAGGGCGGCGGAGAGGATCGGGGCGGCGGCGGCGGACATGCGTTCGCCGTCATGCGCCACGCCCTCGACATCGATGATGGTCCAGGCGCAGCGCAGCCCGAGCCGGGCGGCCTGGGCGCGGGCGGTGGCGAGGTAGAAGTGGGCGCGGGCGTGGCGGGTGGCGCCCTGGCGCATCGCCGCCGGCTCTTTCGGGAAATTCGGGCTGGCGGCGTCGATATCGGCGGTGCCGGCCATCACGGTGAGGCGGAAGCCGAGCAGCCTGGCCAGCGCGTCGTCGTCCAGCCCGGTGCCGCCGAGGCCGTACGGGAACGGCACGTCCGGCTCCGGCGTGGCATAGGTGCCGGCATTGGCGGTGACCGCGGCGGCCACGCTGGCGCGGAAGCCGAGCGAGATCGCGCGATGCACGTATTGCCCGCCGGCGGAATGGCCCCACACGCCGTAGCGGGCGCGCTCGGTCTGCGCCTGGGCGCGCAATGCGGTGAACACCTTCTGGTCGACGCCATAGGTCCATTGCTCGCGCGGGGTGGCGGCGCCGGCCTCGTCGGTGCGGTTGCCGAAATTGTACCAGGCCGAGCCGGGGAAATCGTCTTTCGGGAATTCCGGCGCGATCACCAGCAGGTCGGCCTCGTCGACCAGTTTCAGCCAGTAGTTACGATAATCGTCGCCGTTGCGGTTGACGCCGTGATGCACGAACAGCACCGGCGTCTGCGGCGAGACATGCTGCGGCCGTGCGCTGCGCAGCACGATGCGGCGGCCGGGCAGGGCAGGGTCCTCCCAGTCGAGATCGTTGGCGCCCGGCTTGGCGAGCAGGCGGGACAGGTCGGCGGGCATGGCGGGCAACTCGCTATTGGCTCGGCCTGGATGCTACCGGCTCCGCGGGCCGGGGAACAGGGGGCGGGGCATCTTGCCCTGGCGGCCGGCTGGCCGGAGACTGGCCGGTATGGCAAGCACGGGAGGCGGCATGAGCGCGCAGATCACGATCCACGGCATCAAGGCCTGCGACACCATGAAGAAGGCGCGCGCCTGGCTGGAGGCGCATGGCGTCGCCTATGAGTTTCACGACTACAAGACGCGGGGCGTGGCGCCGGAGGTTCTGCAATCCTGGATCGGCCGGCTGGGCTGGGAGACGCTGCTCAACCGCGCCGGCACCACGTTCCGCAAGCTGCCGGAGGCCGAGCGCGGCGGCATCGACG